>CAYTDX010000018.1:0-19722 GCA_964436655.1 uncultured Caldimicrobium sp. | reverse complement strand
CCACAATAATTGATCCAAGCACAACCCAGCCTTTGATCTCCATTTTATCCCTCCTCTTTATTCTTATTTTCTTCAATGGCCTGTGAGAGAAAGGCAAGACTTAGGATTCCGAATATATATGCCTGAAGAAGCCCGAGAATTAAATGTAGAAAGATAAAAGGAACTGGAAGAATAAGCCCTGCCACCCCAAGCAAGATAAGGGCAACTATCTCTCCACTTAAGATATTTCCAAAGAGCCTTATGGCAAGGGCAAAGCTCCTTGTTAACTCTGCTAATAAATGAAGGGGAAAAAGGAAAAGAGGTTTAAAAAAATGCGAGAGGTATCCTTTAAAGCCTTTTATCTGAATACCTAAAAGGTGTCTCATTAGAAAGGCTGAGAAGGCAAAGGCAAGAGGGGTGTTTATGTCTGAGGTAGGGGGATAAAGTCCAGGAAGGATCCCGATTAGATTGCAGCCACCAATAAAAAGCCAGAGGGTAAGGAGAAAGGGTAAGGCCTTAGAATAATCCTTTTTTAAGATCTCCTGACAGAGTTTTTCTGCTCCCTCCAGTAGGGCCTCTAAAAGTAATTGCCCTCTACTGGGTTGATAAAGGGAGAGTTTTCTCTTTATAAGGATAGAGAGGATTATAAGAAGAAACATCACAAACCAGGTTATTAAGACGGTATCCCTGATTTCAATGGGACCAAGAATAAGTTTTTCAGGAAAATAGCCCCAGCTTTTAATCACCTTTTTTCCTCCAGAAGAGATACCAGAGATTGTAGAGGGCCAAAAGGAGACCTGCAAAGATAAAAAGGAGGAAGAATATGGGGGAAAGGGCATACTTTTTAATAAAAAGTTTCCCTAAAAAGGCAGATCCGAGAAGAGGCAAAATTATCAAAAAGCCGATAAAACCAAACTTATAAAGGGAACTCCAAAAATTCCCTTCCCTTTTTCTTGGTTTCTTTGTCTCTTCTATTTTTCTAAGAAGGTCTTCTAATTTTTTAGGCATCCTTTAGACCCTGTAAATTTCAAGAGCCCTCTTAAGGAAGGTCTCTTCTATTTCGGTTATCAATTTTCGGTAGCGGGCCTCAGCAGATTTTCTTTTGCTAATTTGTTCGGCAATGAGGTCTGCAAGCTCTTCAGGAGAGGAGCCCTCAAAAATTTCATAAACTGAAAGCGTTACCATTCCCGAGAATATAAGCAAAAAACCACTATCTGTGGCTATGTATCTTTTTTGATGGTCTGAGGCAATGTATTCACCTACACCTGGTTCAACAATGGTCAAAAAATCAGTATGTCCGGCCATTATCCCGAAAAAACCACTCTCGTCTCTGAGTTTAAGGTATCTGATCTCTTTTTCTTCTATACCCTTTAGGGTAATAATTCTCAGTTTAAAGGTCTTCAAAGTATCTCCTCTATAGTACCTTTCATGTAAAAGGCCTCTTCAGGGAGCCTATCAGTTTTTCCCGAAAGAATGTATTCACAACCTTTGATGGTCTCCTCAAGGGGCACATGTACTCCCTGTCTACCAATAAATTCTTCCATAGTAAAAAAGGGCTGGGTAAGAAATCGTTCAAGTCTCCTGGCCCTCTTTACAATCAATCTATCCTGTTGAGACAGCTCCTCAATTCCCATTAGGGCAATAATATCCCTCAGTTCTCTGTAACGGGCAAAGTGTTCTCTCACCTCTAAGGCAATTTGGTAGTGCCTTTCTCCAATAATTTCTGGATTCAAGAGTTTTGATGAAGATCCCAGTGGATCCACAGCAGGGTAAAGACCCTGAGAGGCCATACTTCTTGAAAGGAGAACCACCGTATCTAAATAGGGAAAGACACTGGCACAACCTGGATCGGTTATGTCATCTGCTGGGACATATATGGCCTGAACTGAGGTTAGGTTGCCTTTTTCGGTAGAAACCAGTCTATCTTGAATTTCTGCCATCTCTAAGGCAAGGGTGGGTTGATATCCCACTCTTGAGGGAAACCTTCCAAGGAGCATGGAGACCTCACAACCAGCTTGGACAAACCGATAGACATTATCAATGATGAAGAGGACATCTCTCCCTGTGTCCCTGAAGTATTCTGCTACCGTAATAGCAGAAAGAGGGGTGCGAAAGCGTATTCCCGGGGCTTCCTGCATTTGTCCAAGAATGATCACTGATTTTTCTAATACCCCGAGATTCTGCATCTCAACGACAAGTTCATGCCCTTCTCGCATTCTTTCGCCAACACCACAAAAAACTGAAACTCCCTGATAGTAGCGGGCTATTTTGTATATAAACTCCATGAGAAGAACTGTTTTTCCAACCCCTGCCCCGCCAAAGAGTCCCACCTTTCCTCCCTGAGGGAAGGGACAAAGAAGATCAATGATCTTTATACCGATCTCCATAATGCCCTTTATGGCGATGCTCTCAAGGGTCTCTTCCTGAGGTCTATAAACAGGAATATAGGAAACCTCTTTTAGTAAGGGGCCACCATCAAGGGACTCTCCTTTAAAATTTAAAACCCTTCCAAGGAGGCTTTCCCCTACTGGGAAAAGAAGGGGGCTATTGTTAGTATAAAGGGTAAGACCTCTTTTTAAGCCTTCCGTTGGGCCAAGGGAAAGAGCAAGCACCCTTTGATGATCTAAATGGGCCTCAACCTCAAAGAGGCGTTCATTTCCATCTTGGTTGTGAACAAGGATAGATCGGATGGGAGGTATATTTTCCGGAAAAAGGGCTTCAATGATATGCCCGTGAACAGCCTTGATATAACCTTTGCAGAGGATTTCCATTTTATGAAAATTATATAGAGACCTCCTTGCTAAGACAAGGGAAGATTTTTATTTTCCGATGCAGAAACGAGAGAAGATCTCCGAGAGGAGGTCTTCGGTTGTGATCTCACCGATAATTTCCGAAAGGTCCCCTATGGCAGCCCTCAGTTCAATAGAGACAAGCTCGGGTAAGGGTTCCCTTTTTTGAAGTTCCCTGATGGCATCCTCAAGATGTCTCCGGGCTTTTTCAAGGGAGGTCTTTTGCCTGAGGTTAGGTATGACCTCTGAAACAAAAGTTGCCCTCTCAGAGATTATCTTTTCATAGATCCTCTGCGTCAAAAGATCAAGGTTTATCTCCTCTTTAACCGAGACTTCAATGAGATCCCCTCTGTCCTTGAAAAGCCTTTTCCAATCCTCAAGGCGATTAGGGATCAAGTCAATTTTGTTCAGAACCACTAAATGAGGATAGGCCTGAATTCTCTGATAGAGGTGCTCTACTTCTGAGTTTGGCTCATCTGAGACATCTATTAAAAAAAGCACAAGGTCTGCCTCTTTTAGTTTTTGAAAGGCCCTTTCAACTCCGATTTTTTCAATGGGATCTTCTGTTTCCCTGAGTCCTGCTGTATCAATAAGTTTAACCGGAAGCCCCCTTAAATAGACCTCCTCCTCAAGAAAATCCCGAGTTGTCCCTGGAATGGGGGTAACAATGGCCCTTTCTTCCCTCAACAGGGCATTCATAAGAGAGGATTTCCCCACATTTGGTTTACCACAGATTACAAGACTTATTCCTTCCCGGTAGATCTTTCCCTCTCCATAGGAATCAATCAATTTCTGGATTTCAGGCAGGATATCACACTCAATCAGCCTTACCAACTCAGGAGGGTTCATAATCTCGAGGTCCTCTTCAGGAAAGTCAATGGCTGATTCAACCTGAGCTAAGGCATAGAGGAGTTTTTCTTTTAGGGTGTTTATCCTCGCAGAGAGTTTTCCAGAAAGACTACTTAGGGCAAGTTTTAGGGCTTTTTCACTTCTTGCGGATATGATTTCTTCTACAGCCTCTGCCTGGGTAAGGTCTATTCTTCCATTTAAAAAGGCCCTAAGAGTAAATTCCCCTGGTTCAGCCGGTCTGACCTCTTCTTTGAGAATGAGCTCAAGGATCCTGCGAAGATTAAAATAACCACTGTGGGCATGAATCTCTACGACATCTTCCCTGGTATAGCTGAAGGGTCTTTGCATGTAAACAACCAGGACTTCATCCAGAAGGTCACCCTTTTCAGGATCTACGATAAAGCCGTAATAAAAGCGATGAGATTCAAAATGTTCTCTGGGCTTATAGGGCCTGAAGATCTTTTTTAGAACAGATAGGGCTTTCTCCCCGCTTATTTTAATAACCCCCACTGCCCCCCTTCCAGGAGGGGTGGCAATGGCGGCAATGGTATCCTCTGTATATAGGTTACCTCTCACTTAGGATTCTTTCCACCTCAGGATCACTTTCTTGCCCTTGTTGTCTTCTTCAATTGAGGCAGAAATATCAGGACTATCCTTAAGCATGTTGAGAACGAGCCTTTCCTCCCGCTTACTTCCAACGCGAATAACTCTCTCCTTTTTATCCTCTCTTATGAGTTCAAGGGCTCGCTGAAGTGCCTTTATCAGTCTCTTTTCCCTCTCAAGGTCAACCCCCCTGACCTTTAAGGTAATTTTGGGACCAACCCCTAAGGTCTTGGCTACCACTTTGTTCACCAGAAATTCAAGTGAAGAAAGCACCTCCCCACCATTTTGCAGGAGATACCTCACATCCTCTCCGGAAAGCTGGATTTCCACCTCTAAGGGCTCCTTATGTAGCAGGGTCTGGGTTTCAAGCTGGAAATCTGTATTAAAAAAGACCTCTTTAAGAAAGGTAAGGGCACGATTGGCCCTTTCTGAAAGTAGTTTTTCCGGTTTTATTCTAAAAAGGGCCCTGATTTTCCGACCAGCCCCGAGCATTCCTCCTGAGGTAAATTCCTGGATCTCTATCTCCATATCCTCAGGCAGGCAACCCAGATCCTGACAGGCCTTCTCCACAAGTTGATCAAGACTCTTCCCTTCAAGTTCAAGTGCTTTGCTCATAGTTCACCTCTCCTTACCGTTTTTTGGATACTTTGAAGGTTATCAATTGCTGTCCTATGGATAAAAGATTATTCACAAACCAGTATAAAACAAGACCAGAGGGAAAATTTATAAAAAGGATGGTGAAAAAGAGGGGTAAAATTAGCATAATCTTTTCCTGAGTTGGGTCCATAGAGGAAGGGGTAAGCTTTTGTTGAAAGAACATGGATACCCCCATGAGGATTGTAAGCACCGGGATACCTCCCAGCCAGGGAATAACCAGGCTACCCAGATAGAGCCTTTCAGGGGAGGACAGATCATTAATCCAGAGCATAAAAGGGGCATGTCGTAGCTCAATGGACATTAATAGGACCTTGTAGAAGGCGATAAAGACGGGGATTTGAATCAGGATGGGGAGGCACCCTGAAAAGGGGTTGATCTTATGGGTGCGATAGAGATTCATCATCTCTTTTTGCAAGGTTTGAGGATCATCCTTATATTTCTCACGCAGTCTCTGGAAAACAGGTTGAAGTTCCTGCATCTTTTTCATACTCTTGTAGCTTAGATGATTTAGGGGATAGAAGAGGATGCGAATGAGAAAGGTAATGATTATAATGGCCCAGCCGTAATTGTGGGTGAACTGATAGAAAAATTTGAGCAAAGAAAGCAGGGGTTTGGCTACAAAGTCAAAGATTCCAAAGTAGAGGGAGCGAGCAAGAAGGGGATACTCCTTCTTTAGCTCTTCGGCCTTTTTGGGCCCCATGTACACCTTGAATTTGAAGGTTTTAGACTCCCCTGGATTAAGAGTAAACTCTTCACCCCAGAAGATAAATTCATTGGTTTCCTCCGAGAGTTTTCGGAAAGTCCCTTTAAAGGTCCCATTTTCAAGAGGTATAAGAGCAGTTAAAAAATAGACATCCATATAGCCAAGATATTTCAAAGGACCAGTGTATTCGGAAAGGGTATCTTTAAGTTTTACCTCATTTAGTTGATCTGTATAATAAAAGGGCCCTTTAAAGACATAACCACTTCCCGAGGAAAAGGGGGCAAAAACCCCTCTTACAAGAAGTCTATCCCGTAGGGTGGCATTCCCTGAATTTTTGAGGCTCACCTCAAGATCATAGTAGTAGGAATCTCCCTTAAAAAGGAGCCTTTTTTCTATGTCCAAATCCGAGACCTTTGTCCTGAAGACAAGGTCCTTTTTGTCTCCTTGAGAGAGAACTATTTTCTCCGGAAGGTCAAGGCCAAAGGGGACCAGGGCCAGATAGGGAGCTTGAGAGGTATAGACCTCTAAAGGGAAGCCCTCTTTGGGTGCAGAAACAAGCTCAACAGGTTCTTTCCCCTTAATTTCCTTAGGATACTTAAGGAGTTTGTAGCTACTTAGACGCACACCATAATTGGTAATTTCTGCCTCATAAAGAGGGGTTCTAAGGGTAATCTTTTTCTCAGGAAGGCCTTTATCTGCATTAGAGGGGGTTGAGGTTGTAAAGGGCTTGCCTACAGGGGTAAGATTTCCCTGAACCGTCTGGTTCAGGGTCTTGTTGTGGGACACTTGGTGTGGTTTGGGAGAGAGGTATTGAAGGTAGAGATATTGAAAAAGAATCAGGATTCCTATTGAGAGCACAATGGCAAGAAGGGTGCGGTTATCCATCCGGGTCTCCTTTTAAATTTTTTTTCGCGGCGGTAAATCCACTCCACCTGTAAAAAGGGGGTTGCACCTTAAAAATCTCTTTAGGGCAAGAAGGCCTCCCTTCATTATACCCCATTCTGAAATCACAACTCTTGCATACTCACTACAGCTTGGATAATATCTGCAATGAATCCCAAAGTGTATACTTAAGAAAGGAGAAAGGCCTATTTGATATAACCTTATGGCTTTAAGAAAGAGATTTTTCAGCATTCAGATCCCGGCATCTCCCGCTTGGAAGATATTTTTTCACAAGCTCAAGAAGCTCATCATAAGAAAGCTTTTTAAGATTGGGGTGGGGTATCAGGATAAGGTCTGCCCCCTCAGGAAAAAGCCCTTTATTTTTTCTAAATAGTTCCCTTAAAAGTCTTTTCACCCTGTTTCTCTCCACAGCCGTTCCAATTTTTCTTGAGACTGCCAGTCCCAGCCTCCGGAATCCGAGTCCATTGGGTCTATAAATTAGTAGGAGAAACCTTCCAATCCAGACCTTTTTTCCTTCCTTAAAAACCTTTTCAAAGTCCTTGTCAAGGCTTAGTCGCTCTTTTCTTGAGAGCCCTTCTCTTTTAAGAAATCTCACCCTTAGACTGTCAGGCGATGACGCCCCTTTCTTCTTCTATTTTTAAGGATCCTTCTTCCCGATCTTGTCTGCATCCTTGCCCTGAAGCCATGTCTTCTCTTCATTTTCAGTCTGCTTGGTTGATAGGTCCTTTTAGACATAGAGCCCCTCCTGCTTCCCTTGATTTGATTTATATTTTAACATCTTTCCAAAAAAATTCTATATGCTAAAATTAGGGCATGCATAAAATCCTTGAGAAGATCCTATTAGAAAGGTATTATGAAATTATCAAACGCAAACAGAGAGGGCTTTATTTTAAACCTTTCTGGGATCGCTTGCCCTTTGACTTAAAGGGCTATCTTGAAAAGGAAGGATTCACCATCATTGCCGAGATAAAAAGAGCCAGTCCCCTTAAGGGTAGTTTGAGACCGGACTTTGATCCCCTTCAACTTGCAAAGAGCTATCTTCAAGCAGGTGCAAAGGCCTTATCAATAATCACAGAAGAATACTTTTTTTACGGATCCCTTGAGTATCTCTCTGCCGTTAGGGTTCTTACGGATCTTCCCCTTTTACGGAAGGATTTTATTCTTGATCCAGTTCAGATTGAGGAGGCCAAGGCCTTTGGTGCGGACTTTGTTCTACTCATTGCCGGTATCCTTACTAAAGAAGACCTCAGAGGGCTTTATAACTACGCCAAAAAAATAGGACTTTCAGCCTTAGTTGAGGTCCATGAAGAGGAGGATCTGGAAAAGGCCCTTTCAATAGGGGCAGATGTTATCGGGATAAATAATCGTAATCTCAAGACCCTTGAGCTCAATCCAGGACATGCCTATACCCTCTTATCTCTTGTGCCCAAGAATGTCCCTGTAATAGCCGAATCGGGTATCAATACCCCGGATGAGGTCAGGGCCTTAAAAGAGGCGGGGTTTAAAGGAGTTTTGATTGGAACAGCACTGGTTAAGGCCGAGTCTCCAGGGAACCTGTTAAAAAGAATGGTGGAGGCTATTTAAGATGTCTATTGAACTTAATTTCACTAAAGGAGAAGGGCTTTTGCCAGCTATAATTCAGGATAGTAAGAGCGGGAAGGTGCTAATGCTTGGCTTTATGAATAAAGAGGCCTTTGAAAGGACATTACAGACGGGGAAGGTCCACTTTTACAGTCGTACCCGTCAGAAACTCTGGATGAAAGGGGAGACCTCTGGGCATATCCTTGAGGTTACTGAAATATTTGTAGACTGTGATTCCGATACCCTTTTGATAAAGGTAAATCCTAAGGGACCTGTCTGTCACGAGGGATACTCAACCTGTTTCCACAGGGTTTTGACGAAGGAGGGAGAGCTTGCCCTCACCGAAGAAAGACTTTTTTCACCGGAGGAGGTCTATGGAAAGGGTGCTTAAGTTCGGTATCCCCAAGGGAAGCTTGGAGAAATCAACTATAGATCTCTTTGAAAAGGCTGGTTGGACTATTGAGGTGCATCATCGGAGCTATTTTCCTGAGGTTGACGATTCCGAGCTTGAGATGGTAATTTGTAGGCCCCAGGAGATGAGTAGATATGTGGAAAAGGGAATCCTTGATGCCGGTATAACCGGGAAGGACTGGATTTTAGATAATGACTCTAAGGTGGTTGTGGTTGAAGATCTGCCCTATTCCAAGGTAAGCAAAAGACCCGCTCGCTGGGTGGTTGCTGTAAAGGCCGATTCTGGGATTAAGAGCCTTGAAGATTTGCAGGGAAAAAAGATAAGCACCGAGCTTGTGAACTTTACCCAGAGGTTTTTTAAAGAGAAGGGTATTGAGGTTGAGGTCTCCTATTCCTGGGGAGCAACTGAGGCCAAGGTGGTTCAGGGGCTATGCGATGCTATTGTTGAGGTTACTGAGACGGGTTCAACCATAAAGGCCCACGGATTGAAAATTATCCATGAGTTGCTTTTAACCTATCCCCAACTCATTGCTAATCAGTCAGCCTGGGAGGATCCCTGGAAGAAAAAAAAGATCCAGCAAATTGCCGTCCTTCTTAAAGGGGCCCTCAATTCTCACAAAAAGGTCGGGCTTAAGATGAATGTTCCAGCTGAGAACCTTGAGAAGGTGATCTCTTTTCTTCCGAGTATTACTGCCCCTACCATATCAAAACTTTATGAAAAGGACTGGTATGCCTTAGAGATTGTAGTTTCAGAAAAGGAAGTGCGTGATCTCGTGCCAAAACTTTTGGAACTTGGTGTTCAGGGAATAATAGAGTATAGTTTAAACAAAATTATTTAGTGGATTAGAAATGCAGAGACTCCCTTTATCTTATATCAGGCCTGGCATGAAAACCTATGAAGAGGTGCTTGATTCCTCAGGAAGGGTGCTTTGCGGAAAAGGTGTGGAGATTACGGAAGAGATGCTCAAGCGCTTTCAGGAATTGGGAGTAAGTTATGTAACTGTTGAGGGAAATCCGGTCTCTCTCCCCTGGGAGAAGACCCTGGAAGAAGAATTGAAGGAGCTTGAAGAGAGATTTAAAGGAACTACCAATGAAAATCTTCTTCAAATAAAGGAATTGATAAAGGAACTTCTCTTAGAAAAGTTTAAGGTCTCCCAATGAGAGGAAAGAATGGTTGATCCCTCCGAAAAGAGGAAGGAAGTCAAAAAGAAGTTGAGAAAGCTTGAGGGCCTTCCTACCCTCCCTCCTATTGTTCAGAAGTTAAGTGCCTTGATTGAGGATGAGAGGACTTCCCTTCATCAAATTGCTGATCTTATTGAAAAGGACCAGGTTATAACCACCAAGGTCTTAAGGCTTGCCAATTCTGCCTTTTACGGTTTTCCCCGGAAGGTTTCAACGGTTCAGCAGGCTATGATGCTTCTCGGGATGAATGTATTGAAAATTCTGATCATGACCTCTTCTATCTTTGATATTATTCATAAAGAAGATGTGGGGCTCTGGGAACATTCCATTGGAGTGGCTGCCTGTGCCAAAATCATAGCAGAAAAAACCGAGATCAAAGATCCCCAGGAGATTGCTACAGCAGGGTTACTCCACGACCTGGGAAGGGTCATTGAGTTGGTCACCTTTAAGGAGGAATACAGGGACATTGTGGCCTTAATTTCTCAAGGAGAAGACCCTCTTCAGGCCGAAGTAAAGGTTCTGGGAATTGATCATGCTGAGATAGGGGCCTTTCTGATGAGGCAGTGGAATCTTCCTGAGAGATTGATTGAAGCAGTCTCTGCCCATCATCAATTAAACCGCTCCCTGAAATATAAAAAGGAGTCAGCCTGTTTGCATTTCTCAGATGTCATAGTGCATGCCCGGGGATATGGAAAGACCCTTTATGAAAAGGTTCCACCTCTTGATTCTCAGGTCCTCAAGACCTTGAATTTATCCATAACGGAAATCAAGGAGGTCCTCTTCAGTCTTGAACCAAAATTGTATGAGCTCAAGTTCTTCACCGAAGAGTTAAAAAGAGAACTTTCTGATTAATGAACTCAAGGAAAAGATCCCTTAAAAAAATCTATTCCTTCTGGGATAAAAAGGAACCCTTCAGTACCTGGAAAGGTGCTCTTTCTGAGACATATAAAATCAGAGAATTTCAGAGCCTGGAGAAGTTTCTGGACGCCCTGTTATTTAACCCCCCTGAGCTTATAATCTATTACTATCTGAAATCACCGGAGGGATTTGAGATCCTGGTAAGGGATATCAAAATCCATTTTAATCTGGTGAAATTACCCCTCTTACTTGTTATTAAAGGGGATTCTATTCCAGAACTTAGGGGTTATCTAAATGCCATAGATGACTTTTTCTTTGTGGATTCCTCAATAGAGGAGGTCCTTTTAAGGGTTGAGCTCTCCCTTAAGAGGATTGAGAGGATTTCAGATAATAACCCATTGACCGGTCTTCCCGGAAATGTCTCCATTGAAAAGAACCTGAACCTGGCTTTAGAGAGCGAGAGGCCCTATGCTATTGGATACTTAGACTTAGATAACTTTAAGGCCTATAATGACCTCTATGGATTTGCAAGAGGTGATGAATTGATTAAAAACCTGGCCAGACTCTTAGTTACCACAATAGAGGGTATGACCAAAGATGGTTTTGTTGGACATATCGGAGGGGATGACTTTGTATTTATTGTTCCCTTAGAGCTTGCTGAAAAGGTTGCTCAGGAGGTTATAAAAAGGTTTGAATTTCTCGTTCCCAAGCTTGTCAACCGAAGAGATCTTGAGAGGGGATATTTTGTCAGTAAAGACAGGCAAGGCAAGGTTTGTACCTTTCCTTTACCCTCCCTTTCCATTGCCATTGTGCCGGTTCATAAGGGTAAATTTACACACATCGGTCAGGTCGCTGAGAGGGCTGGTCAGATTAAAAAGATAGTCAAGGCTCAGCCAGGTAGCGTCTACTTTATTGACCGAAGGGCCTAAGTAAATTTTGTATAACTCTGACGGGTCTTGAGGTACCTATCTTCAACCTGTAAGCTTCCGGCTTTTTTTTTAAGCAAATCCTCAATAAAATTGACCAATCTAAGAGACTCTTCAGCCTCTTCTTGGCTAAGACCGGAGGAGAGCTCTTTCCACTCTTTATTTATATTTTCATAGAGGGAAAGGGCCCTTTCCCATTCCTCTTTTTTTATGAAAAGCTCAATCTCAAGCAGGAGCTCTTTGAGTCTTCCCTTCAAACTAACCCCTTTAAGGTGTTGCCCTTAAGAGCTGAGCAGGTGCCTCCTTGGAATGGGGAATTATGGTCGGTTTTATATCCATCCAGGCCTTTCTCAGGTTTTCAAGAATTTCAATAGCATCTTCCACTGGTTTTAATTCGTTCGTAAAGTTCACCTTAATTAACTCATCAATGAGAAGATCATAGATTTCCTTTAGATTTTTGGCGATCTCGCCTCCCTTTTCCATATCTAAAATGGCCTCAAGGTAAACGAGGATATCAACCACTCTGGTCAGGTTCTCAGCTTTGGACTTGACAAGTTCAGGGGTATTAACTCCCTCTTCCATGGTTCTCTTGACCTGTTTGAGACAATTTATTGCCTTACCATAGAGCAAAATAATGTGCTCTATAGGGCTTCCCTCCAATACCTCTTTTTCAAAGTATCTTTGCGTGTACTTGACCATGACCGCCTCCTCATCCTTTTTACCAATTAAAATCGGAGGGTTCTTAGAAAACTTTAATCCTCAATTTATTTTTTATTAGCCTCAGATAGAGATACCACAAAATTCTCTAATCGGCTCTTCAGTTGCTCGTTCTGATACATAAGGGCCTCTATCTGACTGAATTTCACTCTTATCTTCTCCTGCTCCTTTGTTAAGGCTATTTGTAAGGCCTCGGCTTTTTTATCCAGCATCTGAATCTGATTATCCTGGGTCGTTTTATATACCTGAAAAGACTTCAGAGTTCCTTCTAAATAGCTTCCGAGTCTATTCTTAGTGTCACTGATTGCAGATTGGATGTTTGCCAGCTTTCCATTGTTGATTAAATCATTAAAGGCATTGCTGTTTAGCGAATACTTTCCCTCTTCAGAGATATTAATCAATCCCAGTTCCTGTAAGGGTTTGGTTAGAGTGAAAAGATTGGTTTTAATCTGAGTAATACTTGAGTTTCCCTGAAAGAGGGCTCCCTTGGTTGTCATCTGATTAACTAAATCAAGAATTCCGTTTATCTTCTCTAAGAGATTAGATAGACTCTGACGGGCTTTATCGTAGGAGTCACTTATGGTTATATCAATAAAGTTATCAGATGTTTTTTTGACTGTAACCTTGAGGCCGGTTAGGACATTTTCAAAGGTATTGGTGGGGCTTGTTATCTGATTGCCCTCTGAGCCTACTTTAAGGACTGCATTTTTCGCTTCCTGGAGCACTGTATTCGGGGAGCCAAGGGGTGAGGGAAGGGAGCCGGAGGATATCTCAATTACAGCTCCAGTTGAAGTCTCTCTGGAAGAGTCTCCAGCATTTTTCTCTGCAAGCATGAGCTTGTAATTGGTTCCATCATAATAGACACTTGCGGTTACCTTATTTTGAGCAGAATTGATGGCATCAACCAGATCATTGAGAGTGCCCCCTGAAAAATTGATGGTTGTCTCAAGGAAAGCGGTATCAGAGGTCCAGTATCTTAAGGTGAAGGTTGAGGCTGAAAGAGTATCTGAAGGATTGGAGACCCCCCCAGTGGTTACCCTTATTTCACTCTGGGCTAGCTGAGTGGGTTTGACCTTTAAGGATACATTGGGGGCATTTTCGCTAACTGTTGCCGAAAGGACAGAGGTATCAGATACTGAGGCCTGTTTGCCTTTAAAGAGGGTGTCAGGGGTGATGGATTCATTGGTGCCTTGAAGGTCCTTAAGGGCTGAGATGAGATTATTTATAGAGGTAGCTTTGGCCTGAAGGACGGCTTTATTTTGCGCAAGAGCTTGAAGCTGTTTCTGTTTACTTGCTGTTAAATTATTTACGAAGGCCTCCACATCCAGAAGCCCTGTAACATTGCTCATATAAAAATCTGCCATGGACTATACCTCCTTTTCTAAAAGTAGACCCTTTAGGGCCTCCTCACTATATCCTTCCTTGGCTAAGATTTCAGCTATGGCCTTTTTAAGCTTTAAGATCTCTTCAAAGGGTATCTGTTTTAGGACCTCCTGGGTCTTTAAGTCAATAATTTTATAAACTGGAATATTTAGGTCCTTATCAATCTCAATCCTTAGGGCCTTGTTAAAGGAATAGAGAACATGGTTTATTTTTTCTATAAGCTTTTGTTCTAAAGGAGAATTTTTATCTAAGGCCTGATCTTCAAGAAAAGGGGAAATCCTTTCTTTGAATCTTATATCCTGATCCTTTGTCTGGGGAACACCTTGGTTTTGGATTGACAAAGAGATATCCTGGGAGTCCCCTTTGACCCCCTTTGTCTCCACAGGAGGTGCTTTGATTACAGAAACCCCTTTTATCTCCATCCCCTTTTACCTCAATTATATATTATCGGCACTTTTCAAAATTTCTATAGGGAATTTTTGAAAATTTTTTCGCAGGCTAAAGGTCTTGCGGCTACCACAAAAAAACAATTTTACAAAGAACTCATCTTGACAGGCCTACAAATTGTGCTACAATTTTAAAATTGATAACAAAAAATTTTAAGGAGGTTTGAAAAATGAGAATACTCGGTTTTCTCTGCAAGATTATTTTGGCTATCTTCCTGCTCTATACCCCAACCTGGGCCCATTTTTTGACCTTATTGACGGAGGATTTCTACATCACCCAGGCCAAAAGGCCTCTTGAATTAAGGGTCATGTTTACCCATCCCATTGAGCAGGGTCCTCACATGCCTTTCCAGATTGAGGAGGGTTTCTTTGTCTGTGGAGATTCCAGAAGGTCTCTGGGCTTTAAAGATATCAGTCGTAAGGGTATCTTATACGGGACCACCCTATCTCAGGAGAAACCAGCTCTCTGTCAGCTCTATGTTAAGCCAAGGCCCTATTTTGAAAAGTCCGAAGCCAAATTTATCCAGCAGATAACCAAAGGGGTTTTTTCCTTTTTGGGTCTTGAGGAGGGCTGGGATATTGCTCTTGGACTTCCCGTTGAGATTATTCCACAGGTGAAGCCCTTTGCCCTTTATGAGGGAAATATCTTCAAAGGTAGGGTTTTGGTGAACGGGAAACCGGCTAAAAATATAGAGGTTGAGGTTGAATTCTGGAACGATAAGAATTTAAAGACACCTCATGAGGGTTTTATCCCTCAGGTTGTAAAAACCGATGAAGAGGGATTCTTTGAATACAGTTTTCCCTGGGCTGGTCTCTGGGGGTTTTCTGCAATTACTGAGGGAGGGACTATAAGAGGTGAAGATGGTAAGGAATATCCCTTAGAATTGGATGGAGTTTTCTGGGTGAAGGTTTATCCAAGACCAGAGGGAAAAATGCCAAAGAAGGGGAGATAGGTGCATATCTCAGAAGGGGTTCTGCCCCCTGTGTATTTAATCTCCGGATGGGTCCTCTCCGGAGGATCTGTCCTCTTGTCCCTTAAGTCCATATCGGGAAGAGATATTCCAAAGGTAGCCCTTCTCAGTGGTCTTTTCTTTGTCCTAAGCCTAATTCACATTCCCCTTGGTCCAACTTCGGTTCACCTTACCTTGAATGGTCTTCTGGGAATACTTCTTAGACAGGGGGTTTTTCCGGCTATCTTTGTAGCTTTGTTTTTTCAGGCCCTCTTTTTTCAGTATGGAGGAATCACTGTGCTTGGTGTTAATACCCTCACTATGGCCCTGCCTCCTTTTTTACTCTCCCTTGTGTTTTCACGATTTCTCCAGAAGGGGAAATATCTTACCCCCATTGGATTTCTGATGGGATTCTTATCTCTCCTGGGAGCAGGTCTTTTAATGGCCCTGATTTTATATCTTTCAGATCCTAAGCTCTATTTACTTTCTGGTGCCTTTATAGGATCCTATCTTCCTTTAAGCATAGTTGAGGGCATTATTACAGCCCTGGCTATCCTCTATTTAAAACGCACCCATCCGGAGGCCCTGAGATGCTGTCAATAAAAATTTGGTTTATTCTTTTAATCCTTCTTCTTCCCTTGAATAGCCATGCCCACAGGATTAACCTTTTTGTAGAGCAGGTTGGCAGTCGTCTTGAAGTGGCTGGATTTTTCCCTGATGGCTCACCCTGTAAAGGATGTGAGATAGAGGTCCTGGATAAAGAAGGTAAGGTCCTGCAAGCGACCCAAACCGATGACCTTGGGAAGGCGACCCTTTCCATCAAAAAGGCTGGAGACCTGAAAGTGGTCTTGAAGGCAGGTGAAGGCCATAGGGCTGAGAAAGAGATCAAAGTTAATCTCCCTAAGAAAGAATCCATGGTTAGTCCTAATCAAGGAGAAACCTCAAAGAGGAAATCTGATACAAAGGAGACTCGGCCAAGAGCTGACACTATAAATATCTCTGAGGATAAATCCAATGAGATCCTGGCAGAAATCAGGGTTTTGCGTCAGGAAATCCTTGAACTCCGCAAGAATTCTGAAAAAATCTGGTTTAGAGACATCCTTTCCGCCTTGGGCTATCTCCTGGGAGTTTGGGCACTTTTTATCCTTTTGAAGAGGAAAAATGCATCTTGAGGAACTGGCTGAAGGAGAGTCTTTACTGCACAAACTTGACCCAAGGGTCAAAATTATAACCTTTCTTTGCCTAAGTCTTAGTTGCGTTTTTTCCCATTCTTATATGGCTCACCTGGGCTACCTTTTTTTGGTCATAGGGCTCCTTTATTTAACCCGTATCCCTTTTTCTGTTATCTTTAAAAGACTCTTCCTGATTAATTTCTTTCTGATACTTCTGTGGCTCTCTCTCCTCCTTGGAGATCTGTTGAAGTTTTATCTCCTGAAAGGAGCTTTCCATTTGGATTCACAGACACTTTCCTTAGGATTAAGCATAACCCTAAAAAGTAATGTCCTTTTTTTGGCTACGCTTTCTCTGCTTGCTACCACTCCTCTTTCAGCCCTTACCCATGCCCTGGTGCACCTGAAGGTGCCCTCAAAATTGGTGCTACTTTTTCACTTAAGTTATAGATACCTCTCCCTTTTGCATCAGGAATATGATAAAATGAGATTAGGAATCCTGGCCAAGGGTTTTAGAGCTAAAACCTCTTTGCATACCTACAGGGTCTATAGTTATCTTTTGGGTATGCTTGTCATTAAAAGTTTAAAAAAGGCAGAAGATCTTTATTTGGCCATGCTTGCTCGTGGATATAAAGGATTTTATCCAATACTTGAACACTTTAATTTTCAAAAACAAGATTGGTTCTTTTTAATTTCTACCAATCTGCTAATCCTTACAATCTATTTTATAGACCTTTGCCAAATTGTTTTTTGAGGTAGCCGCAAGACCTTTAGCCTGCGAAGGTTTTTCAAAAATAAAAATCCGACGCAAGCTGAAGCTTGGGGCTACCAGAAAACACAAAATTCAAAAACCTTTCGCTACTTACGGGCAACGGCTACCAGAATATTAGAAAGAACCATAATTTTGCAAAGTTCTCTTACAAAGAACTCTTTGGGTTAGAGCTACCATAAAAATAAAAACAAGTTAAAATTATGCAAAGTTACTTAATTTCGCAGGGAGCACTTTAAGACATGTCTCCTCTAATTGAAATATCTGATCTTTTCTTTTCCTATAATGGTAGTTCTCCACTTCTTGAGGGGATCAATTTCAATCTTCAACCCTCTGAAAAAGTAGGTCTTATGGGGAAAACAGGTTCTGGTAAAACCACCTTATTTCACTTAATTCTCGGTTTTTTGAAGCCCCTCGCGGGTGAGATCAGGATCTTTGGAAGGGAGAGAAGAAGAGAGGCTGATTTTGTAGAGATTAGAACTAAGCTTGGCCTTTTATTCCAGGATCCAGAGATTCAGCTATTTTGTCCCACCATAAAGGAGGATCTGGCCTTTGGCCCCTTAAACAAGGGTCTTTCAAGGGCTGAGGTCCAGAGGATTATAGAGGAGGTTTCAGATTTTCTGGGTATTCATCATCTTCTGGGAAAGTCCTCACTAAAACTTTCAGGAGGTGAAAAAAAACTTTGTGCCCTTGCCAGTATTATGACCATGTCTCCTGAGGTCTATCTCTTAGATGAACCAACGAATGGATTAGATGATGAATATGTGGGGATTCTCAAGAATTTTTTAAAGGAGAGGGCTAAAACCTTTATTGTTATATCCCATGATGCTGATTTTTTAAGAGAGGTTTGCCAAAAGGTCTATGTTCTTGAAGGGGGAAGGTTATCTTTAAAGACCTTTTAGCTCAGAGAGGTATCAAGGATCATCATGATAAGAAAGCCCACCCCAAAACCGAGACTGGCAAGGTCAGAGTTGCCGAGTTTTTGTGCCTCCGGTAAGAGCTCTTCAATGGTAACAAAAATCATGGCACCAGCAGCCAGACTTAAGGCATAGGGCAGGAGTAATTGACTCATAAGGGTTGTCCCGGCACCTACTAAGGAAAAGATTGGCTCAACTATAGCAGAAAAAAAGCCATAGAAAAAGCTTTTGAATCTCGAAATTCCTGAGTGTTTAAGCGCCATAGCTAAAGCCAGACCTTCGGGGATGTTTTGAACCCCTATTCCTAAGGTTAGATTGTAGGCTGGAAGCAAGAGTTCCTTCCTGTCACTTACACCCCCAAAGGAGACCCCTACAGCCATCCCCTCGGGGATGTTGTGAATGGTGATGGCCAAAAGGATAAGAAGGCTTTTTTTTAAAGGAATATGAGGCCCTTCCTGTTCAGCTGATAAGGAGGCCATGTGAAGATGGGGCACCGACAGATCGATGATTCTCAAAAGGATAATTCCAAGGATGAAACCGATGACCACGGGGATAAAGGGCAAGGTATAGGTCTCCTTAGATATCTCAAGGGCAGGGTTGAGTAGAGACCAGAAGCTTGCAGCAATCATGATTCCCCCAGCCATGCCCAAGGAGACTGAAAAGGCCTTGGGGCTTGTCTTTTTCAAGAAGAAGACCCCTGAGCTTCCAAGACCGGTAAGAAAGAAGGTAAAAAGGCCCCCATAGAGGGCTAACTCAAAGATAGAAAAACTCTCCAGAAAATTCATAAGCCTGACTTTATCTTACCTCTAACTGCCCATACATAAAAATGAGATCCCCTTTTCAGTCCAATTCCCACAGCCCCTTTCTCCATGTAAAGTGCCCAGGCCCAAAGTGGGTCATAAAAGCTTGTGGTTGAAGACCAATAAAATTCCCGGACCTCCTCAAAGGGGTGCGTGTGGGATAGGGCAGGGGAACAATATTCCGCATCAATAAGGCTTTCCAGTTCATTAATATTGGGTAGTCTCCAGTCTGAAAATCCAGCATAGATTTTTTTATTTAGATCATTTATTATTTCAAAGGCCTCCTTCCAGGTCACAAGCCCGGGGGCAAGATCGGCTTTTTTCGTCCAGATAAGTCCGGTGAGATTATCTCTTATAACTTTATTTTCTATCTCAAAACGGGGCTCAGGAATTGAAATTCCGCTTTGAATTTCTCCATCCTGGCCGGTATTCTCACAGGGAATCCTTTGTCCTTTGGCATTATAACAAGAGACCTGCCCAGTTGCTGGAAATTTAAAGATCCCCCTTGTAGGCCAGACCATTCTTTCATCCTCTTTATGGCTGTAAAACATCCTTCCCCCGCCAAAATGTATATTCCAGGCATAACGGGGATTTATGGCTGCTGTTGTGGATGTCCAGTACCAGCCATGAAAGATCCCTAAAAAGGGATGGCCTGGAGGCAAGACTGGATTTTTGGCCTGCAAATAGCAAAGGCTCCTTAATTCTCTTCTATTGGGTAGTCTCCAGTCTGAAAACCCCAGGTAATTTTCATTATTAAGATTTTTTATGGCCAATAGTGCCTCTTCCCAGCTCATAGGAAACTCAAACAAATCAGCCCTTTTTGGCCAATAGAGACCTGTAAGAGTATCCAAAATCAGGCTATTTTCGGTGCGGAAACGACGATCCAGCTTGTGCCCAGATTGAATTTCTCCATCCTGACCTGTTTTATAACAGGGAATCTCCCTGCCTTCTGAGTCATAACATCTATCCTGTCCGGTGCCTAAAATCATTTTAACGAGTCCTTTGCAAACTTGGTTAATCTTTTCAGGTTTCCGCAAGATCTTTATCTTACAAAAAATAAAGGTTGCGGCTACCTTTTCATCTTTATTCTAAATTTATATCACCTTTTTGTCAAATCAATGTATGAGGCA
>CAYTDX010000017.1:15427-19797 GCA_964436655.1 uncultured Caldimicrobium sp. | reverse complement strand
CTTTAAATTCAGGTAGAGGTTGATTCCTGGCTATACCGGTTGAGACGAAAAATACTCCTAAAAAGAATAGAGCAGATAAAATTTTGTGCTTATTGAGCATGGTTTTCCTCCTTTTTATGCATTTCTAAAAAGGGGGGCCCAGGGGCCCTCCCTTTTGTCTAATTATTCCCGGTTTGAGTTCCAAGCCCTGTACCAGGGGTATGAATCCTCTGGCGCTCGCGCTTTTGCTGCATAGTTCTATTAGTTTGTTGAGTCTGGACATTTTCTTGTTTCTGTTGATAAACCGGCCCTCTGGGCTGAGCCTGTCCACTCATACCGCCATATCCTACCCCACCCATGGGGCCTCTGGCATGAAGATCTGAAAAGATGCCTCCAGCCAAGCCAACCATTACTCCAGCTACAGCTAATAATTTCAAGGCCTTTCTCATTGCTCCTCCCTCCTTAGTCTTATTTTTTTAAAGGCTCCGGCTGCCTGCTCAAGGGAAAAAGTATCTACCAGCTACAATATCTCCTGATGTTCCCAAAAACACCCCTTAAAGGCAAACCCTTTTCCTGGGCCTTCTTCATCATCTCCACCCGTAGCTTGGCTGCCTCAATCTCTTTACTCTCCACTTCTGACCAATTGGGATTTCCAGACCAGAGAGCCCCACGAATCTCGTTTTTTAACTGCAGTTCCTTCTGATAAAGAGATTGAATTTCTGCGCAGTATTCCTTTACCTTGGCAGGATCAGCAGGGGGCAAATAGGGCCCTCTTTTTTGAGCCATAACCTCACCTGTCCCAAGAAAAGCCAAAACACCCAAAGCCACCACCAACTTTTTCCATCCTTTCATGGTTTCACCTCCTCCTCTTATTTTAGAGTCTGTTAGATGTTTTTCCAACCTCTTATCTCTTACACCTTTCATGAGACTAAACTCTTTCCCTTTTACGAGACCTTTGCAAAATTTAGGTTTTTGGTAGCCGCAACCTTTAGGTTGCGTGAGATTTTTTCGCAGGCTAAAGCCTGCGGCTACCTCAAAAAACTCAAAAAACAATTTTGTAAAGACCTCTTTATCTTTTACCTAAATTCTAAAGTAGCCTCAAGACCTGCGCAAAAAAACCGCAAACAGGTAACCGCAGGACCTTTTTAGCCCACTCTCAATTCTCACACCTAAGGGTTGCAGTTTTCCTCAAACTCACATTCAAATTTCGGCAGTTCTCTCCTTGAACAGCCTCTAAGTATTCTACATAGCACACCTGCAGGCACCGGGGCCAAATCCTCTTCCAGAGCCACATCCCATCCCCATACCCTTTCCCCAAGCAAAGGGGATACCTGCTTTAGAGGCCTTTTCCTGAAGCTCTGTCATAAGCTTTGCCATCTCGGCCCTCTTTTCAGCAATAGCCTTCCAGTCAGGATTGGGAGATAGGTAAAGCTCTCTCAAGGCTTCTCTTGTCTCCCACATCTTCTGCCTCAAGGCCTTAGTCTCCTGATAGAATTTTTGAGCCTTGGCAGGATCCACATTGAACTGCTGGCCCCATCCATAGTGCATTCCAGGCCCCATCATTCCAGGTCCCATAGGATATCCAGGGCTATGACCAGGATTCTGCCCTTGAGGGGCCTCTGCAAAGGCGGAAATAGCAAGGCCACCAACCAAACCTGCCACCGCTAAACCCTTCAACACCTTCTTCCTCATCTTTCCACCTCCTCCTCTTTGGTTTTGAGTTCTTTGTAAAATTTGTTTAAATTTTTTCGCAAGACCTAAAGGTCCTGCGGCTACCAAAAAAAATTTTTCAAAGAACTCTTTTAAAGTATTTATTGCAAGTTTCATGCCAAAAATTTAAGCCCTTAAAAATAGAGTTTTTACAAGGGGCTTGCAATTTTCTTTGCAAACTTTGCAAAAAAGGGGGTGTTTTGACTATGTCCTTTGAAAATTTTGCACTATAATTAGAAATTATGGATCCCAAAAGGCTTGTAATAATAGGAATCTTCTGGCTCTGCACCCTACTTATAGGAGGAACCCTCGGTTATATCCTGATTGAAGGCGCAAACCCCTTGGATGCCCTCTTTATGACTGTTATAACTATCACCACTATAGGATACGAGGAATATGTTCCTCTTTCAACCAAAGGGAAGATTTTTACCATCTTTCTTGCCCTCGGAGGTGTGGGCTTTTTCTTTTACATTCTGGCCTTATTCAGTGAAATTGTGGTAAAAAATACTGTAGAAAATCTATGGGGGAAAAGAATGATTAAACAAATCAAAAAACTAAGTAATCACTGTATCCTATGCGGTTTTGGAAGGATTGGGAGATATATTTATGAATTCATAAAACAGGATTTGCCTGTGATTGTGATTGAAAAAAATCCCGAGGTACTTAAAGAACTTATAGAAAAAGAAATACTTCACATAGAGGGGGATGCGACCTCGGAAGAGGTCCTGATAAAAGCAGGCATTGAAAGGGCAAGGTATCTTGTGGCTGTGCTCGGAGAGGATGCTGAAAATGTCTATATTGTGCTTACAGCAAGAAATCTGAATCCCCAACTCTACATCGTTGCCAGGGCTGACAATCCCCGGGTTGAAAAGAAACTCCAGCAGGCTGGTGCCAACAGGGTTCTTTCACCTTATGTCATCGGGGCAAGAAAAATGGCCCTCTCTCTCCTCAAACCCAATGTGATGGATTTCATGGAAATAGCCTCTCCGGAACTTCAAATGGATCTGCAAATTGAGGAAATCTATGTTGAGGAGGGTTCCTCTTTAGCTAATAAAAATCTTATTGAAAGCCGGATCAGGGAAAAGACCAATGCTATGATCCTTGCCATTAAAAGGGGAGCAGAGGAGATGATCTTCAATCCCAGTTCGGCTGAACGAATCTTACCCGGGGACATCCTTATAGCCTTAGGGGAGAGAAAAAAACTTGATATCCTGAGTGACCTTGCCAAGAAATCAAGGGACCAAGGTTTCTAAGTATTCCCCTCTTAGAGAATGCTTTCCAGCCTCAGTTATCAGGACCTTAACTAAAGCCCCTTCAAGGTCTGTCCTCGGGGCCTTAAAGTTTACTACCACATTGGTTGTGGTCCTACCGGATAATTTGAGCGGATCCCTCTCACTTTTTCCCTCAACCAGCACCTCTACCACCTTCCCAACATAGGAAGTATAAATCTCCTCTGTAATCCTTGCCTGAACCTCATGCACCCTTTTTAGCCTTTCCTCCTTGGTCTCTTCGGAAATCTTGTCTTCAAATTTGGTAGCTAATGCAAAGGGCCGATCTGAATACTTAAAGGAAAAGATCTCATGAAATCTGATCCTTTCAAGCATCTCAAGGGTATCAAGAAAGTCCTCTTCTCTCTCCCCAGGAAAGCCAACAATTATATCCGAGGTTATGGCAATCTCCGGACAAAGACTGCGAAGTCTTTCAACCTTCTTGAGATATTCCTCCCGGGTATATTTACGATTCATCCTTTTAAGAATCCTATCTGAGCCTGCCTGAAGGGGCAGATGAATGTGTTTACACACCTTAGGGTTTTTAGCCATAACTTCCATCAATTTTTCTGATAGATCCTTGGGATGACTCGTGGTGAAACGGATTCTTAATAATCCTTCAATATGAGATAACCTCTCCAGTAATTCTGCAAAATCCGGATAGCCTTTCTCTTTCTGCCCATAGGAATTTACATTCTGTCCAAGCAAGGTGATCTCCCTTACTCCTTCTTTTTTTACCCGTTCCTCAGCCTCTTTTAGAATCTCCTCTGCAGGTCTGCTTACCTCTCTTCCCCGGACATAGGGAACTATACAGTAAGAACAGAAGTTATCACATCCCTGCATGATATTGATAAAGGCCTTGACCTTCTTTGGTTTTTTATTTATAGAATTTTCTTCAGGCAAAACCAGGGGGATTTTAAAGTCCTCCTTTAATTCGGTAAAGGCAACCGGTTTTCTCCTTCTTAAAACCTCTTCTATAGCCTCCTGGATCCGGTAAAAACCTTGTGTCCCTAAGACCAGATCAAGGTAAGGGAATCTTTCAAAGAGCCTCTCTCCTTCTTGCTGAGCCACGCATCCCATGGCCCCCACTATAACTTCGGGTCTTCTGAGTTTTAATTCCTTGAATCGCCCTATCTCACTGTAGAGCTTGTGCTCAGGTTTTTCCCTTACAGAACAGGTATTGATAAGAATCAGATCTGCCTCATCAGGATTGTCCACAGGTTCATAACTATCCTTTAAGAGCTGATACACCTTCTCTGTGTCGTTTTCGTTCATCTGACAGCCAAAGGTCTTAATGTATAACCTTTTCATAGGACAAAATATAAAACATCTTTGAGTTTTTTGCAAAATTATGATTCTTTTTGGGTTTCTGGTAGCCGCAAGCTTCAGCTTGCGTCGGGTTTTTGATTTTTT
>CAYTDX010000017.1:0-15417 GCA_964436655.1 uncultured Caldimicrobium sp. | reverse complement strand
GGCTAAGGCCCGCGGCTACCATATAAAGGACTTGCGGTAACGAAAAAAAAATCAATAGCCAGGTTTATTTGGGAGTGTCTTCAGATGAGGTGGCCTCTGTGGAAACCCCTTCTTCGGATGCCCTTTCCTCAACCCTTTCAGGCTCAGGGCTTAGCGATGCTCCAGTAGTCTCCTCAGGAGCTACCTTTTCTTCGGTAGTTTCAGCGGGAGATAGACCATACTCCTTCTTCTTTTTCTCAATGAATTCCTGAATCTTTTTCAGGCGTTCACTTGATGCCCTGGACCTTCTAAAAGAAAGCTTTTCCTCAACTAACTCCACGATAGCAGTTTCTGAGGAATCACCTCTTCTAAGCCCAATCCTAATAATTCTTGTGTAACCACCAGATCTATCCAAAAACTTTTCTCTCCATTTTGAAAAGAGCTTTTTTACTACCTCCTTATCCTGAATAAAGGCAAGTGCCCTTCTCCGAGAGGCAAGGTCTCCCCTTTTGGCTAAGGTTATCATTCTTTCGGCAAATCTCCTCAGCTCCTTTGCCTTGGCAAGGGTTGTGGTGATCCTGCCATGCCGCAGGAGATCCCTCACCTGATTTCTCATCAGGGCCAATCTGTGCTCTGTGGTTGAGGTGAGTCTTCTACTTATCTTTCTGTGCCTCATATCTTCCTCCTCAAATTATCAAATATTATTCGGATACGATCTTAGGAGGTCTCCACTTAATGTCCTTCATACCAAGATTAAGGTTATACTGACGGAGTTTTTCCACAATCTCATCTAAGGACTTTCTACCAAAACTTCTTATCTTCAAAAGTTCTGTCTCCGTCTTTTGAACCAATTCCCCCACATAGTTTATGCCTGAAGACTTCAGACAATTTATAGATCTTCCCGATAGCTCCAATTCATCTACAGTCATATTGAGATAATTACAGATAGAAATGGGTTCTTTTTTGGGTTTCCCAGTTATAAAGATCTCTTCACCTCCAAGGAACACCATCAACTGCTCAACCAGTATTCTCGCTGCCTGTAAGAAAGCTGTTTGGGGATCAATGGTTCCATCTGTCCAGATCTCAAGAATAAGGCTATCGTAATCACTACTTTTTCCCACACGAGCTATTCCCACTGTATAATTAACCCTGGTGATGGGGGAAAAGAGACCATCTACAAGGATGACACCAACCTCATTATTCCGGGTATATTCCACCGGGGCATAACCTCTTCCCTTTTCAACCTTTAATTCCATTTCAAGTTTTCCGTCTTTGGAAAGGCTCGCAATGTAATGCTCAGGATTTACCACCTTTCCAAGCTCAGCTGGAACCTGGATGTCTCCAGCTCTTATCTCGGATGGACCGCTTTTTTTAAGGATAAAATTAAAAGGACCCTCTCCCTCTAATTGAAACCTCACTCCCTTGAGATTTAAGATAATATCCGTTACATCCTCTATAACCCCGGGTAAACTGGTAAACTCATGAGGGGCCCCAGCAATCCTGACCTCTGTTATAGAATAACCGGGTATGGAAGAAAGTAGAATTCTTCGAAAGGCATTTCCCAAGGTCTGTCCAAAACCTCTTTCTAAGGGCTCAATTATAAATTTCCCGTAATAGGGAAATTGGCTATCTTTATGTGTTCTAATGCCCTCGGGTTTAATTAACTCTACGGGTTTTTTCATAGATCCTTACCCCTTTTAGTTGAAGTTCTCTATCTTGAGTAAAACTCAATTATATAGGATTCCTGAATGGGTATGGTTATGTCCTCTCTTGAGGGCAAGGTCTTAACTACCCCTTTAAAGTTATCCGCATCTACCTCAAGCCAAGAGGGAACACCTCTCTGAATCCTAACCTGTAAGTTCTCCTGTATCTGGGGATTGTTTCTGTATTTCTCCTTGAGTTCTATTACATCTCCGGGTTTAACGATGTAACTGGCAATGTCCACTGATCTTCCGTTAACTGTGAAAAATCCATGATTAACCATCTGTCTGGCCTGTGTCCTGGAAGGTGCAAAGCCGAGTCTGTAAACCACATTATCAAGCCTTCTCTCTAAAAGCTGTAAGAGATTGTGACCTGATGGTCCGGCCATATTAATAGCCATTTCATAATATTTCTGCATCTGCTTCTCAGATATACCATAAATCCTTTTAACCTTTTGCTTTTCCCTCAAACGGATCCCGTAATCCGAGAGCTTCACTCTTAATTGAACCGGGCCATGCTGTCCTGGAGGATAACTCCTTCTCTCAAAGGCACAGGCATCGGTATAACACCTCTCCCCCTTTAAAAAGAGTTTCATCCCCTCCCTTCTGCATAGCCGACAACGAGCGCCAGTATATCTTGCCATCTTAAATCTCCTCCTCTTTAAGTATTAAACCCTTCTTCTCTTGGGTGGCCTGCAACCATCATGAGGAATAGGGGTAACATCCTTGATGAGAGTCACTCTCAACCCTGCTCCCTGAAGGGCTCTTAAGGCTGCTTCACGCCCCGGGCCTGCCCCTTTAACATACACCCACACCTCTTTCAATCCATAACCCTGGGCCTTTTTCAAGGCATTCTGCATGGCTAACTGGGCTGCATAGGGAGTACTCTTCCTCGTTCCCTTAAAACCCTCGGTTCCTCCACTGGCCCAGGATAGGGTATTTCCCTGTTTGTCCGTTATGGTGATAATGGTGTTATTAAAAGTGGAATGTATGTGCACAATTCCCTCGGCAACACTCTTCTTAATCTTCTTTTTCCTTGGCTTAGCCACCTTTCACCCTCCCTTATTTCTTCTTTCTCAAAGAGCCAGGTCTTGGCCCTTTTCTTGTTCTGGCATTGGATCTTGTCTTTTGTCCCCTTACAGGAAGCCCCATTCTATGCCTGAGCCCCCTGTAACATCCGATGTCCATCAACCTTTTTATGTTGTTTCTTACCTGTTTTCTGAGCTCTCCTTCAACGACATGCTCCTTTTCAATGATCTGTCTGAGACGGTTTATTTCCTCCTCGGTGAGGTCCTTTACCTTTTTGAACCAGTCAATTCCTGCCTGGGTACAAACCCTTTGAGCAAGGGTTCTTCCCACACCAAAAATGTAAGTCAAAGCAACATCCACAGGCTTTCTTTCAGGTATATCTACACCTGCAATCTTGGGCATATCAACTCCTCCTTATCCCTGCCTTTGTTTATGTTTGGGGTTTTCACAGATGATTCTGACAACCCCCTTTCTTCTGATAACCTTACACTTCCTGCACCTTCTTTTAACAGATGGGCTAACCTTCATTTATGTTCCCTCCCTTTCTCCATTTCTGTCTTGGTTCCGCGATAGATGATTCTTCCGCGGGTTAAATCATAAGGGGACAATTCTACCACAACTGCATCCCCTGGCAAGATCCTTATATAGTGAACCCTCATCTTACCAGAGAGATGGGCTAAAACCGTATGTCCCGTCTCAAGCTCAACCTTAAACATGGCATTGGGCAACGACTCAACTACCTTGCCTTCAAGCTGAATAACATCTTCCTTGGCCATTTGCTCTCCGCTATAATTGAGATAAGATTATCGGTCCTGATGGCGTCACTGCTATAGAATGCTCAAAATGGGCAGAAAGACTCCCATCACGGGTAACTGCCGTCCAACCATCTTCAAGGATCCTTACCTCCCAGGAACCTGCAGAAACCATGGGCTCAATTGCAAGGACCATACCTGCCTCTATTCTGGGACCCCTGCCAGGTCTTCCATAATTGGGTATCTCGGGCGGTTCGTGTAAGGACCTTCCAACCCCGTGCCCCACAAAATCCCTTATAACATTGAAATTTTCCTCCTCTACCGTCCTCTGAACGGCATAGGAGATGTCCCCTATTTTATTACCAATTCTTGCCTTTTCAATAGCCCTGTAAAGGGCCCTTTCAGTAACCCGCATAAGCCTTTCTGCTTCTTCAGAAATCTCTCCCACTCCAACAGTTAAAGCCGCATCTCCTACATACCCTTCATAGATCACGCCGAAATCAAAACTAACAATGTCCCCTTCTTTTAAAAACTTCTCTTTCCGTGGCATCCCGTGAACGATTTCTTCATTAACAGATATACAAAGGGCATAGGGATAGCCCCTATACCCCTTAAAGGCCGGTTTGACTCCCCTTTTCTCACATAGGGTTAGTGCTATCTCTTCAAATTCAAAGGTGCTTTTGCCTGGCCTTACCTCTTCCTTAACCCTATAAAGAATCTCCATTACAATAGCGTTGGCTTTACGCAATAACTCAATCTCTTTGGGAGTCTTTAGGATAGCTCTCCCCTTCAAGGTAAATCACTATTTCCCTTCAAGAATCTGGATGAGTTGCCCGGTTATCTCATTAATGCTCTTACTTCCATCAATTTCCTTTAAGATCCCCTTTCCTTTATAATAGTCAATAAGGGGGGCTGTGCTTTCGTGATAGACCTTAAGTCTGTTTCTGACAGTCTCCTCATTATCATCAGGTCTCTGATAAAGTTCTCCCCCGCAGGCATCACATTTTCCTTCAACCTTGGGTGGTTTATACTTTACATGAAACATCATTCCACAGGACTTGCAGGTTCTTCTACCGGTAAGCCTCTCAACGAGCAGGTCATCTGGAACCACTAAGGCCAGGGCAAAGTCAAGTTTTTTCCCCATCTCGGAAAGAATCTTGTCTAAGGCCTCAGCCTGGGCAACGGTCCTTGGAAAGCCATCCAGAATAAATCCCTTGGCACAATCAGACTGGGCGAGTCTTTCCCTCACCATCCCGAGAATGATCTCATCTGGCACAAGTTGCCCCTTATCCATGTATTCCTGCGCCTTCTTACCAAGCTCAGTCCCTTTGGCCCGGTGCTCCCTCAACATATCTCCCGTTGAGATCTGGGGGATACCATACTTTTCAATGAGAATCTTAGCCTGAGTTCCCTTCCCTGCTCCAGGGGGGCCTAAAAATACTATATTCATAGCTCACCTCCGCTTACATTTAATTACCTATTTTTGATCTTGCTCTGTCTGATAAAGGTCTCATACTGCCTTGAAAGCAGATGGGCCTCTATCTGCCCGACAAGATCCATAGCCACACCTACCACAATCAAAAGGGAGGTCCCTCCAAAATAAAAGGGCAAACTCATTTTATAGATCAAAAAATTTGGTAACACACAGATGAAGGCCACATAGAGGGCACCTATCAAGGTAATGCGTGTAAGAACTCTTTCAAGAAACTCCTCCGTTGCCCTACCAGGTCTGATACCCGGGACAAAACCACCCCATTTTTTCAGATTCTCCGCTACCTCTTTGGGATTAAACACAACTGCCGTATAAAAATAACAGAAAAATATGATTAATCCAGCAAAGATAAGATTATAGAGGAGCCCTCCTGGGCTCAACCATCGGGAGAGGTCCTGAAAAAAGACAAGGGGTATAAAACTGGCAACTGTTGCCGGGAACATAAGGACTGAAGAGGCAAATATGGGTGGAATAACCCCGGCAGAATTGATTTTCAAAGGGAGATAACTCACCTGCCCACCTACCATCTGTCTTCCAACCTGTCTTTTCGCATAGTGCACCGGAATTCTTCTCTGAGATAACTCCATAAAACAGGTAAAGGCAAGGATTCCAAAGAGTAAAAGCAAGATTAAAAGCAGGCCAAAAAAGGAAAACTCCCCGGTCTGGACAAATTTAAGGGTCCTGAAGACAGCCGGGAAGATTCCAGCTACAATTCCTGCAAAGATAATCATGGAAATACCATTCCCGATCCCATGCTCGGTCATCTGCTCACCAAGCCAGACCAGAAAAAGGGTCCCTGCAGAAAGGGTAATCATGGTCATGATCCTAAAGGTCCAGCCGGGATCAGCAACTATGGGAATACCGGAAGGAGAAACCATCCTCTCAAGCCCAACAGCTATTCCAAAACCCTGAATTAAACAGATGACAACAGTTAGATAGCGAGTATAGTAAGCAATTTTACGACGACCTTCCGGGCCTTCCTTGTAGTATTCCTTGATATTGGGAAAAACAACTGTCATTAACTGCATGATGATGGAGGCACTGATATAGGGCATGACTCCCAAGGCACAAATGGAAAACCTTCTTAAGGCCCCCCCTGAAAAGATATCCAGAAATCCAAAAAGGGTTCCCCCTGCTTTCTGGAAAAACTCAAGGAAGGCCTCTCCGTTAATTCCCGGGGCAGGAATGTGTATAGCAAATCTATAAATAGCAAGCCCAAGAAATAGATAAAAAAGTCTGCGTTTTAATTCTGGTATATTGGCTAACCCAAGAAGCCCTTCTCTTCCGTTCACTCTAAATCAATCTCCCTTAGACTGAGACCAACTCTACCTTTCCTCCAGCCTTTTCTATCTTCTCAATGGCACTGCGGGAGGCAGAGTGCACTCTGACAGTTAGAGGAATGTTTATCTCCCCATCTCCAAGTAATTTTACCCATCCCTTTTTCCCCTTTAACAGGCCCCTCACTCTTAAGGCCTCAAGGTCAACAATCTCACCCTCCTTAAACCTCTCGGCAAGATCCTTCACATTTACCACTTCATATTCCACTTTAAATATATTGGTAAAACCTCTCTTGGGAATCCTTCTTATAATAGGGGTTTGTCCACCCTCAAAGGTAGGTTTAATATCAAGGCCAGTCCTTGCCTTTTGTCCTTTATGCCCTTTACAAGAGGTCTTACCATGTCCAGAACCGTGGCCTCTGCCTACTCTTTTCTCCCTGTGTTTGGAATCTGGATCAGGCCTGAGACTATCAATCTTAATTAATTTACTCATTGACTTCCTCCACACAAACAAGGTGATTCACCTTTTCTATCATACCCCTTATACTAAGATTATCCTCCCTTATCACCGTCTGTCCAATTTTTTTAAGCCCAAGACCTTTCAAGGTCTCTCTCTGCTTGGGATTCCAACCAAACCTACTGCGAACCAGAGTAATTTTTACCTTTTTCATGCCCTCACCCTCGCAAGGATTTCTTCAACTTCCTTCCCCCTCTTGCGGGCAACATAGTCTAAGCCCTGGATCTGAGAAAGGGCCCTAAAGGTAGCCTTGATCAAATTGTGAGGATTTGTGCTACCAATGGATTTGGTTACTATATCAGTGATACCAGCTGCATCCATAACAGCACGCACAGTGCCTCCGGCTATAACCCCTGTACCCTCTGGAGCTGGCTTGAGCAAAAGAGAGGAGGCTCCGAATTTTACCTTGATACTATGAGGAATCGTTCCCTTCACCATGGGGACCTGAATCATGCTCTTTTTGGCCTTATCAATGGCCTTTCTTATAGCATCAGGCACTTCAGGGGCCCTGCCAAGTCCAAAGCCGACCTTGCCTTTTCCATCGCCTACCACCACAAGGGCTGCAAATCTCAACTTCTTGCCACCCTTGGTAACCTTGGTTACCCTGCTTATCTGGATAATCTTTTCAATTAGTTCTTCTCCTGCCTTTGCCAAAGCTACACCTCCCAGCCTTTCTCTTAAAATTCTAATCCACCACTTCTTGCTCCATCTGCTAAGGCCTTCACTCTTCCGTGATATTTATAACCACCCCGATCAAAGACCACCTTCGCGATTCCTTTACCAAGGGCCTTTTCTGCCAAGGCCTTTCCAACTACAAAGGCTGCCTCCACCTTGTTTTTGACCTCTCCCTTCTCTTTAAGTTCCTTGATCTTTTCCCTGACCTCAGGTGTCAAAGAAGAACAGGCCACCAAGGTGTGTCCCGATAGATCATCCACAATCTGGGCATAAATCTGCTTCTTACTCCTAAAAACCACCAGACGGGGTCTCTCCTCGGTCCCAAGGACCTTTTTTCTTATCCTCTTTTTTCTTCTAAATCTCTTCTCAATCTTAACCTCTGGCCTCATCTCCACTCCCTCTTATTTTTTACCGCCCTTTCCTGTTTTACCAGCCTTTCTCAGGATAGTCTCCCCTGTGTATCTAATACCCTTGCCTTTATAAGGCTCAGGTGGTCTCAATCGTCTGATATTGGCTGCAACCTGTCCGAGCAACTCCTTGTCTGCCCCCTCTAAGATCAGCCTCACCTGAACCTGTTCCGTTCCCCTCTCCGCTCTGGCTGTAATACCCTGGGGCAGAGGAAAATTAATGGGATGAGAGTACCCCAAGGACAATTGGATCTCCTGGCCCTTTACCTCGGCCTTATACCCGAGACCAACTATATCCAGAGACTTGGTAAAGCCCTTGGTTACTCCGGTTATCATGTTATTAATCAGTGCCCAGGCTAAGCCCTGAAAGGCCTTGGCCTTATTCTGTAACTTCTTCTGAGGGGCATCCTTTTCAACTAAAAGCTGATTTCCCTCAATCTTAACCCTTACGAGGGGAGGTAGTCTCTTTTCAAGGGCACCCTTGGGGCCCTGGACTTTGATAACTCCATCCTCCCTTAGCTCAATCTTAACACCCTGTGGTATCTCCACAGGTCTCCTTCCGAGACGGGAAACTTCACCCATTCCAATCACCCCTTTACCAGATTTCGCAGATTACTTCGCCACCAACTTTTCGCTTTCTGGCCTCATAATCAGGCATAATGCCCTGAGAAGTGGAAACAATAGCAATTCCAAGGCCATCCATCACCTTGGGAAGTTTCTGATACCCCATATAGAGTCTTCTTCCAGGCTTACTCACCCGTTTCAAACCTGCAATGACAGGCCTCTTATTTTCATCATACTTAAGGATTATCTCTATCTTGGCCTGGGGCTTCTCCTCAATGTACTGAAAATCCTCAATAAACCCCTCGTCCTTAAGGATTCTCAAAATTTCCATCTTTAGCTTGGAGGCTGGCACAGAAACAGTCTTCTTTCTTGCCCTAAGGGCATTTTTTATCCTTGCCAGCATATCTGCAATGGGATCTGTCATCATATCCTTCTAAACCTCCTTACCAGCTCGCTTTTCTGACACCAGGGAGCTTACCCTCTCCCGCCAGCTTTCTAAAACACATCCTGCAAAGACCATAGGCCCTGATAAAGGCCCGGGGCCTTCCACAGATGGAACATCTATTTCTCCTTCTTACCTCAAATTTGGGCTTTCTCTTGGCCTTTTCAAGCTGGGCTTTTCTGGGCATCTATTTTTACCTCCTAAAGGGCATTCCCAATTCTTTCAGTAGTTCATAGGCCTCCTCATCGGTTTTGGCGGAGGTACTGATGGTTATACTCATACCCTTTATCTTTTCCACCTTGCTTGTATCTATCTCGGGAAAGATGGTATGATCATTTATTCCAAGGGTGTAATTACCTCTTCCATCAAAACCAGACCTGGGAAGCCCCCTGAAGTCCCTAACCCTTGGTAGGGCAATGTGAATAAGTCGGGTAAGAAAGTCATACATTCTCTTACCCCTGAGGGTTACCATGACCCCAATAGGCATCCCCTTCCTGAGCTTAAAGCCAGCAATGGATTTCCTGGCCTTACAAATCCTTGGTCTTTGCCCGGTAATCTGAGTAAGTTCAGCCAAGGCCTGGTCAATAAGCTTGGGATTTGAAACAGCCTCACCCAAACCCATATTTACGGAGATCTTTTCTATCTTTGGCACCTGATGGGGATTGGAATATTTAAACCTCTCCAAAAGTCTTGGCTTTACATCATTATAATATCTCTGCCTCAGATCCATCTTTCCTTACTCCTTTGGCTCAATGATTTCTCCACATTTTTTACAGGCCCTCACCTTGGTGCCATCCTCCAGAACCTTCCGGCCAACCTTGACCCCCTTCTTGCACTTGGGACAATAGAGCATAAGGTTGCTCACATGGATAGGGGCTGGCTTTTCTACAATGCCACCACTGCTGTAAGGCGTTGGCTTCATGTGTCTCTTGACCACATTAACTCCCTCAACCACTGCCCGTCCTTTGCGGGGAAAAACCTGTAAAATCTTACCAATTTTACCTTTATCCTTACCGGTGATCACAACAACCAGGTCATTCTTTTTGACATGACACTTGGCTTCATGAGGCTTGGGTAGATTTTTATGAGATCCTCTCTTAAGCATAGATACCCTCTCCTTTATAACACTTCCGGGGCAAGGGAGATAATCTTCATAAATCCCTTGGCCCTTAATTCTCTTGCCACAGGCCCGAAGATACGGGTCCCGATAGGTTCTTTGTACTGGTTAATCAACACCGCTGCATTTTCATCAAAACGGATAGCCGATCCATCGGCCCTCTGAATCTCCTTTTTGGTTCTCACTATCACGGCCTTAACTACATCCCCCTTTTTTACCTTGGAATTGGGCAGGGCATCCTTGACAGTTGCCACAATTATATCCCCCACAGAGCCATATCTCCTGCTGGCACCACCCAGAACGCGGATACACATAAGCTCCTTTGCTCCTGAATTATCAGCCACATTCAAAAAGGACTGCTGCTGTATCATGGACTATTCCCCTCCTTCCTCAGAAGGCTCAACTTCTAAAACCTTTGCCCTTTCCAGGATCTCCTTTACTCTCCACCTTTTACGCTTAGAAAGAGGTCTTGTCTCCTCTATGAGGACCCTATCCCCCATCTTACAGGCATTCCCTTCGTCATGGGCCATAAACTTTTTTCTTCTCTTTGTAAACTTTCCATATAACGGGTGTTTGACCAAGGTCTCAACCATAACTACCACGGTCTTATCCATCTTATCGCTAACCACTGTTCCGACGAATACCTTTTTTCTACCCATGGTAAACCTACCCCTTTCTTAGATTTAACTCCTTCTCCTTTAGAACTGTCAAAACCCTGGCAATATCTCTCTTTATATTCCTTATCTTAAGAGGATTTTCAAGACGATGTATGGTCTTCTGAAATCTTAAATTAAAAAGCTCTTCCCTTAATTGAGAGAGTTTTTCCTTTAATTCAGGAAGAGAAAGTTCTCTAAGTTCCTTGGCCTTCATTAAAGTTCCTCCCTGCTTACTATCTTGCACTTGAAGGGCATCTTGGAGGCCGCTAGTTTTAGGGCCTCTCTGGCCACCTCTTCAGGAACACCTGCAATCTCATAGATAATCTTTCCGGGCTTCACCACCGCCACATAGCCCTCCACAGGGCCCTTTCCCTTTCCCATACGGGTCTCAGCGGGTCTTTTGGTTATGGGCTTGTCTGGAAAGACCCTTATCCAGATCTTGGCTCCCTTCCTGGCTGTTCTCACAATGGCCACACGGCCAGCCTCAATCTGATTGGCTGTCATCCAGCCACCTTCCAGAACCTTTAATCCAAACTCACCAAAGGAAAGGGTATCCCCCTTGGTGGCAACACCTCTGACCCTTCCCTTATGCAGTTTTCTGTATTTGGTCTTTTTAGGCTGTAAAAGCATAGGACCTCACCTCGTCTCTTTTAGATTACCATCCTTTCCTGTCCGCCCCTTTCAGGTAGGACCTCACCTTTAAAGATCCAGACCTTAACCCCAATGGTCCCGTATTTGGTAACCGCTGTGGCAAAACCATAATCTATATCTGCCCTCAGGGTTGACAAAGGAACCCTTCCCACTCTATACCATTCGGATCTAGCAATTTCTGCTCCTCCCAGCCGCCCAGAGCACTGAAGCTTCACCCCCTGGGCCCCAAATCTCATCACAAGGGTCACAGCCCTTTTCATAGCCCTTCTAAAGGAGACCCTTCTTTCTATCTGCTGGGCGATGTTTTCAGCCACAAGCTGCGCCTCAAGCTCGGGCCTTCTTATCTCCTCTACATTTACCTCTATCTCTCTATCTTTAAATCTCCTCTGAAGCTCCTTCTTGATCTTTTCTATCTCGGCTCCCTTTTTTCCGATGACTATACCTGGCCTTGCCGAATAAATAATCACCTTGACATTATTTCCAGCCCTCTCAATCTCAATCTTGGAGATTCCGGCATGATAATATCTTTCTTTAATATACTTCCTGATCTGATAGTCTTCCTGCACAAATCGGGGAAGCTCCCTAGGCTTAGCCACATAACGGGATTCCCAGCTACGGGTGATTCCAATTCTAAGTCCTCTTGGATCTACTTTCTGGCCCAAGGCTTACCTCCTCTTCCCTTTCTCTTCTTTTTCTTCAACCTCAATGGTAATGTGACTCATCCTGCGAAGGATTCTGCTTGCCCTTCCCCAGGCCCTTGGCCAGACCCTTTTTAGCACTGGCCCTTCATTGATATAAGCCCCGGAGACAAACAATTTATCCACATCCAAGCCATAGTTATTCTCTGCATTGGCTACAGCACTCAATAAGACCTTTTTTATCAAGCGGGAGGCCTTCTTAGGTGTAGTCTCAAGTATATTCAAGGCCTCGTTTACCCTCTTTCCCCTTATCAAATCAGCCACCAATCTTGCCTTGTAGGGCGAGATCAAAATATACTTTGCTGTTGCTCTGGCCTTCAAGGTTAACCTCCTTTATCTCTTTTTACCCGACACCTTGCCTTTATCAGCAGGATGCCCCTTGTAAGTCCTTGTAGGGGCAAACTCGCCCAGTTTATGCCCAACCATATTCTCCGTAACATAGACGGGTATAAATTTATGTCCGTTGTGCACAGCCAGAGTCAGTCCAACCATCTCGGGTATAATGGTTGACCTTCTGCTCCAGGTCTTAATGGGTTTCTTATCCCCTACTTCCCTTGCCTGGAGCACCTTCTTAAAAAGATGGTCATCAATAAAAAAGCCTTTTTTCTTAGATCTGGGCATCTTTTACCTCACCTCTTAGCCTTTTCTTCTCTTAAGTATCAGTTTATCTGAGGCCTTTTTACGACGGGTCTTAAGCCCTTTGGCTGGCTGACCCCAGGGCGAACAGGGATGTCTTCCTCCGTGGGTCTTACCCTCACCACCTCCGAGGGGATGGTCCACAGGATTCATGGCAACCCCTCTCACATGGGGCTTTCTCCCCCTCCACCTTATCCTTCCAGCCTTCCCCCAGATTATGTTTTCCCACTCAAGATTACCCACCTGACCAACAGTTGCCTTGCAACTTCCGTGAACCTTTCTAATCTCTCCCGAAGGAAGTCTTAATATAACATAATCTTTTTCTTTTCCAAGAAGCTGAGCAAAGGCCCCTGCTGAGCGGGCCAGCTGTCCGCCCTTACCAGGCCTTAACTCTATATTGTGCACCATCGTTCCAACTGGGATATTCCTTAAGGGCAAGGCATTGCCAACCTTGATTTCGGCATCCTCACCAGACATTACCGTATCACCTACTTTGAGGCCATCTGGAGCCAGAATGTATCTCTTTTCACCATCCACATACTGAAGAAGGGCAATGTTTGCCGAGCGATTGGGATCATATTCCAGGGCCACAACCTTAGCTGGAACGCCGTCTTTATCTCTCTTAAAATCAATTATTCTATAGAGCCTTTTATGCCCACCCCCTCTGAACCTGAGGGTTACCCTGCCATAATTATTTCTCCCCCCTGTTTTCTTGAGGGGCTCTGTTAGAGATTTTTCCGGCTCCTTTGGGCTAAGCTCAGGATTTACAAGGTAGCTCTGGAACCTTCTACCCGCTGAGGTTGGCTTGGATTTTTTTATAGGCATAAAGGTTTCGCCTCCTTTTAAAGGGTTTCAAAAAATTCTATCGTCTGGCCCTCTGCAAGCCTGACAATGGCCTTTTTTCTTAAACTGGTTCTACCTGGGTTCCTGTAGCCTCCCTTGGGCTTTCCCTTAGACCTTACAGTCTGGACATCAAGGACCTTCACCTTAAAAAGTTCCTCAACGGCCCTCCTGATATCTATTTTGTTGGCCTTAGGATCAACCCAGAAGGAGACCTGATTGTTTTTCTCCTTCAGAAGCATGCTCTTTTCAGTAATGATGGGAGCTAAGATTATTGTCCTTGGATCCTTCATCTTTTATCTCCTCAACCTTTCTTCTAATTTGGAAAGGGCATTTTTATCTATAATCAGGTTCTCATGATTGAGGATATCATAGACATTAAGCCCCTCAACAGAAAGGACCTTAACCTTGGGCAGATTGTCCACACTCTTTTCAAGGAGCTGATTTCTTTCAGGCACAATAATCAGGGCGGACTGAAGCCCGGCCTTTTTCACATAACCTTCCATGACCTTTGTTTTGGGTTTCTCAAGCCCGGGAAAGGCCTCAGCTACATAAACCCTGTCCGTTAAAGCCCGGCTTGAAAGGGCCATTTTCAGGCCAAGCCTCCTCACCTTTTTGTTGAGCTTAAACTCATAACTTCTGGGCTTTGGACCATGCACAACTCCACCTCCAACCCACTGAGGGGCCCTTATAGAGCCCTGTCTGGCCCTACCGGTATGTTTCTGCGACCAGGGCTTCTTCCCACCGCCTCTGACCTCAGAACGGGTCTTTGTGGATGCAGTACCAGCCCTCCATCTGGCCATCTGCCATCTCACTATTTCGTGGAGAAGCCCCTCCCGGGGGGCCACCCCGAATATGTCTATAGGTAGTTCTACCTCTCCCTTTACCTCTCCTGTATCCCCGATAAGCTTGGCCTTTATCTCCGTCATAGATCTTACCCCTTATTTAAAATAGACTGTCACATATCCATTGGGTGCACCAGGGACTCCACCCTGGACCAGTAAAAGATTCTTTTCAGGCAACACATCAACAACCTTCAGATTTTTTATGGTTACCCTTTCAGCTCCATAGTGACCTGCCATTTTCTTTCCCTTGATTATCCTTCCAGGAAAGGTATTGGCTCCACTTGATCCCCTCTTTCTGTGAACCTTCTTGGCACCATGGCTCATGGGTTGTCTCTGAAAGTTCCATCTCTTGATCCCACCGGTAAATCCTCTTCCCTTTGTTATCCCAGCTATATCTACCTTCATTCCCTTGGAGATCTCAAGATCCTTTAGGGTAATAACCTGGCCTGGCTTGAAATCTTCGGTATTACCCACCCTGAATTCTTTCAGTAAAGAAAAACCTGTCTCCAGACCAGCCTTGAGGTAATGCCCAATCATGGGCATGGTGCATTTAGTGAGTTTTTTGGGTTGAAAGCCTACCTGAATAGCATCATAGCCATCCCTTTCAGCGGTCTTTACCTGAACCACTGCACAGGGACCAACCTCAAGGACTGTGACAGGGATACTATTCCCCTCTTCATCAAAGATCCTCGTCATCCCGAGCTTTTTGCCAACTATTCCCTCTATCTTCATTGCAATCACTCCCCAATCTTTATGTCTTTATTTCAACCTCTACCCCTGCTGGCAATTCTAATTGCATCAGGGCATCTATGGTCTGCTGGGAGGGCTCTAAGATCTCAATAAGCCTCTTGTGAACCCTTACCTCAAATTGCTCTCTTGAATTTTTATCTATATGGGGAGACCTCAAAACCGTCCAGCGGCTGATCTTGGTTGGCAGTGGAATGGGACCTACAATCTTGGCTCCTGTCTCCCTGGCGGTCTGCACAATATCCACAACCGATTTATCCAGCACTCGATGATCATAACTCTTAAGCTTAATCCTAATCCTTTGTGAGTATATCATTTTTGAAACTCCTCACCCCTTTTATTCTATAATCTTGGTTACAACTCCAGCTCCAACCGTCCTTCCTCCCTCTCTCA
>CAYTDX010000016.1:17787-20160 GCA_964436655.1 uncultured Caldimicrobium sp. | reverse complement strand
GGGCAACCATAATACCCATGATTATGGGCCTGCTCTATCTCATTAAGGGTTGGGAGACCAAGGGGGAGAGACTCTGGGAAGAGCTTTCTGCCGGAAAATTTGCCCACAAGGCCCTGATTTTAGCTGGTACAATGAGTATCGGTGAAGCCATGAAAAAGCTCCAGGTTGAGGGGCAAAGAATCGCCATCGTTACCGAGAATGGAACCGAAAAGGGAAGGTATCTCGGAATCGTTGAGGAAAGGTCTCTTATTAAGGCTATTGTCTCTGGGGCTACAGTCAATACCCCTCTGAAAGAGGTAGTGATTGAGGTAGATGAGGTTTATGATACCGCAAGGATTATTGATGCTATTGTATTAATTCAGCAGTATGGAGTTAAGGGTATTGCTATCGTTGATCAGAATAAAAATATTGTGGGGTATGTGGATCCCCGTTATGTCTTCAATGAAGTTGCCCTTCTTTCTGCCGGGGTTAAAAAGCCCTTTACCGAGCGCGTTAAGGTTGAGAAGTTTATGACGCAGGCTATTACTATCAAGAGTGATACCCCTGTCATTGAAGTAGCCAAGACTATGGTGGAGAAGAACATCGGATTTCTCCCTGTAGTTGATTCAGAGACTGGTAAATTAGCTGGAGTGATTTCAGAAAAAGATTTGATGGCTATCCTCTGCTGTGATGAAGGGAATAAAGATAAACCAGTCAAGGAGTTTATGATTAAGGATGTAGTCACCCTCACTCCAGAAAGCACCCTAAAAGAGGCTCTGGAAAAGTTTATTGATCATAAGATCAGACATCTGCCTGTGGTAAGAGATCAGAGAGTTGTTGGTGTCGTCTCTATTAAAGATGCCTTAAAGCTTGTTTAAAAAGGGATTAATTTCAGGTAGGGGGGCCATCGCCCCCTATTTTTAAGAAGTTTCGTCCAGACTACATAATAGTCTTTTTGGTAACTACAAGACCCTTAGCCTGCATCTTATTTCCTCTCCCTATCCCCAGGTGAGAGAATTCCCCCCAGCTACTCTCTCTCCTTAAATAACTCCCTCTCCCTTAGCGGGTGAATTCCTACAGCTACCCCCTCTCTCCTTGCGGGATAGGGCTGGGGTGAGGGGGATAAATCTCCAAATATTGCTTTTTTGATAGCCACAAGACCTTGAGCCTGCGGGGGTTTCAAAAAAATCCTTAAAATCCATCGCAAGCTGAAGCTTGCGGCTACCATTAGAGGGATGCAGGCTGAAGGTCTTACCGCTACCAGTTAATCAAAAAGATGATAAAATTTCAAAAAGGCCCTATTTATAAAATTCCAATTTTGTTGAGTACTCTAAAGAGTATATAAAAGTGAAGACCTCTCTTAGAATCACCAAGGCAGGGTTTTTATACACCCTTCTTTCCATATTCATCGGGATCTCTGCAGTAAACACCGGAAATAATCTCCTCTTTGTCCTGATCTCCCTTCTCTTGAGTTTTATGTGGCTTTCAGGGGTATTTGGAAGGGCAAATCTCTCGGGAGTGGAGGTTGAGGTCAAACCGCCAGGAGAGACCTATGCCAAAGGAAAGGCCCTGTTTTTCCTGCATCTGAAAAGAAAGGGGCTCTTGACAAAAAAAATGCCCCTCTTTCTTCTCAGACTGAGGCTCCTGATTAGAGACCCAGAGGGAGGAGAAAGGATCCTTCCAGTTAAGGTCGGACTGATTGAAGGGGAGGGAGAGGTCCTGGTTGAGGGGGTTTTTGAAAAAAGGGGAAGATATGCACTTGAAGGAATAGAGGTATCCTCCGTCTTTCCCATAGGCTTCTTTATAAGAGGGTTCAGGCAAAGGCTATGGGGTGAATTCTTCGTCTTTCCCGAGCCAAAAAAGTGTCAATCCCTTTCGGAGTTTGAAAGGAAGAGGGCCCAGGGTGAGGATAGATACCTTAAGGGTTTTGGAACAGCTCAATTTGAGGGATTAAGTGAATATACAGAGGGCACACCCAAAAAATTTATTGACTGGAAAAGCTTTACCAAATGGGAAGAGCTAAAGAGGAAGGTCTTTGCAGAGGAGTTAAAGCCACCGGAGGTGATAGATGTCCTGAAACTTCCAGCGGAGACCCTTGAAGAGAAACTTTCCTGCGCGGTTTATCTCATTCTTGAGGCTACCCGAAGGGGATCTTACATAGGGATGAGACTGGGACATGAGGTCTTTCCAGTGGGAACAGGGGAGGCCCACAGGTTGAAACTACTCAAGGCCCTGGCTCTTTACGAAGAAAGATGAGATTCAAGGCAGAGACCTTTGAAAGGGCCTTAGTTTACGGAAGCCTTTTTATCCCCTTTGGATTACTCTTCAAGATTGTTCCCAGAGAGGTCTGGGGGCTTTGCCTCATGTTCTCTGTCCTTGCCTTTTTCTTAGAAA
>CAYTDX010000016.1:13478-17687 GCA_964436655.1 uncultured Caldimicrobium sp. | reverse complement strand
TTTTCTTAGAAAGGAAAAACTTCTTTTTTCCACGGCTCTTTATTAATCTCTCCGGAATTGTCTTTATCACCCTTTTCTTCCTTACAGTTAACCTCTCCAATTTTCTGGAAAATTCCCTCAGGACCCTTCTGTTTTTGTTGAGTCTTAAATTACTTGAGAAAAAAGGGCTGAGGGACTATTTTCAGATCTATCTCCTGGAATTCCTGATCCTGGCTGGTGCAAGCTACTTTTATACCCACATCTCCTTTTTTCTCCTCCTGCTCTTACAGATCTTCCACACAGGATATGCCCTTTATTTTCACCTATACCTGGCTGAATCTGAGGCAAGAGTCCTTCATCTCAGGGAAATCCGAGGGGGCCTTCTCTGGTTTGGAGCCCTGCTTTGTTTAAGCCTTATGCTCTCAGCAATTTTCTTTGTGAGCCTACCAAGGCTTAAGGTCCCCCTTTTCAACTTAGCCCCAGCTAAGGAGGAGAAGGCCCGAACCGGATTTACGGATAAAATCCGCTTAGGGACCTTTTCGGAGATTCAGGAAAGCAGTCGCAGGGTCCTGAGGCTGGTTTTTGAAGAAGGAAGACCCATCTATCCGGAAAGCCTCTACTTCAGGGTTATGGTTTACGACTACTTTGATGGAAGGACCTGGCAGAGAAGGGAGGGCCTGAAAGAGACCCTGCCAGATAAGAATCCCTTTGGCAAAGTCCTTAAGGGATTAATCTATCTTGAACAGGATATGGAGGGTTATCTCCCTGTGCCTGAAGACACAGAGGCGGTGAAAGGGATTGATGGGGTAAGGGCCTTTGCAGACAGGGTCTTCAGGCTGGAGACCCCACACCTTTATCCCCTAAGGTATGAGGTGCTTTTGAGAAGGGGCGCTGATTCAACCTCAGAGGTAGAAGAGCTGTCCCCCTATCTCCAGGTCCCTGAGATAGAAGAGAGGGTGATTGAGTTGGCCCGGAGATTAAAGGGAAAAGATGAAGAGGAGACCTTGAGAAAGATCCTGAGCTACTTTCAACAAGAGGGCTTTCGCTACAGCTTGACAAGACTCCCCCTTACACAAAGGCCTATGGAGAGCTTTCTCTTTGAGACCAAAAGGGGAAATTGCGAATACTTTGCCGGGGCAACGGCCCTTCTTCTCAGATTAAACGGGATTCCTGCCAGAGTGATTGGGGGATTCAGAGGGGCAATCTATCAGGAAAGAGGTGGATATTACTTAGTTGAGGAGAGATTTGCCCACTCCTGGGTTGAGACCTGGATAAAAGGAAAGTGGCTGAGAATTGACCCCAGTCCATCGGCAAGCTTCCTCCTATTCAGGAAAAAACAGGGACTCACAGAAAGGCTAAGGCTTTATTTGGACTGGATAAATTTTTACTACACCAGGTTTATCCTTGATTTTGATATTTCTAAACAAAAAAGGCTCTTCAGCCTTTTTAAGGGCGAGGTCCAGAGGGCATCTAAGGAGGGGGCAAAAGAGCTTACCCTACAGGTGCTTAAGGAGAGGTTAAAGACCGGGGCATTTATCCTGCTCTTTATGGGGATTTTGGTTGTTTTTCTCAGATATCGCAGGGAATTAGCCTGGTTTACACCAGTTGAAAAGAGGTTTCTCCATTCCCTTTTCAAGGAGCTCAAAAAAAGGGGCTACGAGAGAGAAAAATCCGAGGGGCTTTTTGAGCTTGCAGAAAAGATAAAGGATGCTACCTTAAGGGAAGAGGTTTTGAGATTTGTAATCTTATACACTGAGTATAGCTATAAAGACAGGGCCTTTGATAAAGAGGCCCTAAAGAGGCTTAGAGAATGCCTGAAGAGACTGCAAGGCTTGAGGTAAAGGATGAAAAGGGGTTTTTAAAGAGGCTTACTCCTAATCGTATCACCCTTTTAAGGATCTTTCTCCTGCCTCTCCCCTGTGCCCTGCTTTTCCTGGAAGGATACTTAGCCAAGCTTTTTTCGCTTGGGCTGGGCTCTCTGCTTGGGTTTACCGATTATGTGGATGGGGTCCTGGCAAGGAGGCAAAAGAGGATCACCACCCTCGGTGCCCTGCTTGACCCGGTTGCAGACAAGATTTTTGTAACGGTTGTCTATCTGACCCTGGTCTTTCTCGGATACTTTCCTTTTGCCCCGGTTGCCCTGCTTTTAAGCAGGGAGATCCTGGTTGCTCTTTTGAGGAGTTGGTTTCCTGAGGAGTTGAGGGTAGTAAACATAGCCAGATGGAAGACCTTTTTTCAGATGGCCCTTGCAGGCCTGGCCATCCTCTTGAGTATCCTCGGGAATGACCATCTTAGAATAATCCATTATCCCCTCTGGGGGATTGCCATCTTTAGTTATCTATCCGCTCTTCCCTATTTTTACCGGGTCAAACGGGCCTTGAAGAGAACCCGACTGGATCCCCTTGTCTGGGGAAAGTCTCTACTCTCTCTGGGTTTTAGTCTCACTCTACTTATGGTATTTCCCTTTTCGGGAAAACTTTTCTGGATCATTCAGCTTGCCCTTTCTTTTTACTTCTTCAGAAAGGGGCTTGCCAAGGCGTCTCCCCTTCATGCTCAGGAGGAGTCCATTCTTATTCTGTTAGTTCTTCTGGGAATCTCGGCAGAGGCCTTTTTAACAGGAAAACCCTACTACAGCCTCTGGCTGGCCTTAGGTTTCAGCCTTTACCGGGACGGGATTAAAAGCTTAAGGCTTATGTGGGAGATCTTAAGGCTAAGATAGCCTCCCTATAGTCACTCTTACCAAAGATGGCTGAACCAGCAACCAGGATGTCTGCTCCGGCCTCTAAAACTGAAGAGGCTGTTTTAGAATTGATGCCTCCGTCAACCTCAACAAGGACAGAAAGCCCTCTCTTAAGAATGGTATTTTTAAGTCTTTCAAGCTTTGGCAGACACTGGGGAATGAAACTTTGGCCTCCAAAGCCGGGATTCACTGTCATTACAAGCACAAAGTCAAGGAGCTCAAGGACATAATCCAGAACCTCAAGGGGGGTATGGGGATTTAGAGATACCCCTGCGAGTTTATCCAGTTCCTTAATCTGGGTGATTACCCGATGAAGATGGGTGGTTGCCTCAGCATGCACACAGATTAGGTCTGCTCCAGAGTCTGCAAATTCTTTGATGTATCTTTCAGGTTGGACAATCATGAGATGGACATCAAAGGGCAGACGGGTATGGGGCCTTAAGGCTGAAATTACCAGGGGACCAAAGGTCAGATTGGGCACAAAGAGACCATCCATGACATCAAGGTGTAGTAAATCAGCCCCGGCCCTCTCAACCCTTTTGACCTCTTCCCTCAGGCAAGAGAAATCTGCAGAAAGAAGGGAAGGGGCAATCAGAGGTCTCTCTGAGGATAGATTAAGGGGCATCGCTTTAGTCCTTTTTTGAGGGAAAGGGGATGATTTTTTCTTTTTTAGGTGGTTTGGATTTGGGAGAGGGGGTTTTTTCAGGGCTGGGCACAGCATCCCCAGCTAAGAAGGGTAAAAAGACCTGATATTGGTTCAGGATCTCTGCGGGAATGTGAGTGGTGTACCAGAGGATCTGGGACCTCTGGATGGTTATAAAGGGAAGACCGATAAGCACAGGGTAGAGGCCCTTTTCCTGGGAAACCATCAGAGAGGGCCATTCCATCTCAAAAAAGTCCCTCTTCTCAAGGACGAATTTGAGGTTTTCATAGAGGGGATTATAGCAGACAAGCCCTAAGTAAAGCCCGGTGGGGAGCTGAATAAGCACAGGATTCTTGGCAACAGGCTGATCTTGCATGGCCTTTATAAGATAATTTAAAAATCAAGAAAAATCAATATGCCAATTTTATTTCCTGCCCACCCGACCCTTTCCAAAGAGCCGAAACCTGCAGGGTGCCTCAATTTTTTCAAAAATAGCCCTAAAACACGCAACCTACGGGCCAGGGCTACCAGAAATTTAAAAGGAACCATAATTTTGCAAGGGTCTCAAAAACAAATTTTGCAGATATCTCTTTTTGTGAAAGGCTTAGCCAAAGAACTTTAGAAGCACGATCAGAAGATTGGTTATGCCAAAGGCCACCGGGATAAACCACTGCATAAAATTAAGCCTCTTTTCCAATGCCTCAAAATGCTTTTCCATGGCCTCAAATCTTGCATGCATCTCTCTTTGCAGGGCCTCAAATCTTTTTTCCATGGCCTCAAATCTTGCATCCATCTCTCTTTGTAGAGCCTCAAATCTTTTTTCCATGGCCTCAAATCTTGCATCCAT
>CAYTDX010000016.1:0-13378 GCA_964436655.1 uncultured Caldimicrobium sp. | reverse complement strand
TCTCTCTTTGTAGAGCCTCAAATCTTTTTTCCATGGCCTCAAATCTTGCATCCATCTCTCTTCGTAGGGCCTCAAATCTTTTTTCCATGGTTTCATAGATTACTTTCATCTCTCTTTGTAGAGCCTCAAATCTTTTTTCCATGGCCTCAAATCTTGCATCCATTTCTCTTTGCAGGGCCTCAAATCTTTTTTCCATGGCCTCAAAACGGGCAAGCTCCATTTCTCTTAAGGCCTTAAGCTCTTCCTCAACCCTGATCAACCTCTCCAATAGTGATATTTCCCTTAGCTCCTTTTCCTTTGAAATCAAATGCTCTTCAAGGGCACTCTTTAAATACTCCTGGACATAACTTCTAATAAGCCCCTGCAAAAGGTCCTGATTTATTTCCAATGGCTGGGCCTGAGGCATATTTCTCCCCCTTGTGAATTTGGTCTAAAATTTTATATAATCAGGAATCTGAAAAAATTCAATACCCCGAGGGATGAGATTTTAAATCTTTGGTAGCCCTAACCCATAAGTTGTGCTGGAACACGGGCTTAAGCCTGTGAATACCTTAAAACCAAAAAAAGTGTGAATCCAAGAAGCTTCATCTTAAGCCCTTGGGTGTAAAGATTTTTGTGTTAGAATAGAAATTTATCTTCTTGAGAGGAAGATTTATGTCTGAAAAGGCCTGGGGCGGAAGATTCAAAGAAGAGACGGACAAATTCTTTGAGGAATTTACAGAATCTGTATCCTTTGATAAGGTCCTTGCCCTTTCGGAAATCAAGGCAAGTCTTGTCTATGCCAGGGCCCTTTTGAAGACAGGCCTTCTGAAAGAGGAAGAATACTCTCAAATTGAAAGGGGCCTTCTGGAGATAGAAGGTGAGATAAGGGAGGGCAGATTTGTCTTTAAGGTGGAGCAGGAAGATGTGCACATGAATCTTGAAAGGGCCCTCTTTGAAAAGATCGGAGAAACTGCCTATAAGCTTCATACCGGAAGATCCAGAAATGAACAGGTTGTTACCGATCTTAGGCTCTACCTGATGGAAGAAGGGATTCAGCTGAAAGGCCTTTTACTTAACTTTATGAAGGCCCTTCATGACAAGGCAGAAACTTACATAGATGTAGTCATGCCGGGGTTTACGCATCTGCAGCACGCCCAGCCAGTTCTCTTTTCTCACTGGATTTCTGCCTATGCTGAGGGTGCTCGTCTCAATTTTGAAAGACTTCTTGATTGGGAAAAGAGGCTCAAGCTCTCGCCTCTTGGAAGTTCTGCCTTTGCCGGATGCGGTTTCCCTGTGGATAGGGACTTTATGGCCAGAGAGCTTGGCTTTTCAGCCCCTCATCCGCATAGTGTTTATGCCGTGAGTTCCCGGGACTTTTCTGCAGAACTCCTCTTCATCCTCTCCCTTGTAATGCTTGATCTGTCAAGGCTGAGTGAAGAATTAATCCTCTGGATGACCCCTGAATTTGCCTTTATTGACCTTCCTGACCGATTCTGTTCGGGCTCATCCATTATGCCCCAGAAGAAAAACCCTGATTCAGCAGAACTCATCCGGGGGAAATCCGCAAGTGTCCTGGGGAACCTCTTTCAGCTTATGACACTAATTAAAAACCTTCCCTTAAGTTACAATCGGGACCTACAGGAGGATAAACCCCCTCTTTTTCAGGGGATTGCAACCACCAAGGCCTCTTTGAAAATGGCCACTCTACTTGTGGAGGGCTTAAAGGTCAAAAAAGAGAGGGTGGAAGGCTTCCTCAGGGAGGGATATCTTCTGGCAACGGAGCTTGCAGACCTTCTCGTCACCAAGGGCCTTCCCTTCAGAGAGGCCCATCACCTTACCGGAAAGATTGTAAGCTATGCCGAGGAAAGGGGGAAGAGACTGGAAGAACTAACTTTAGAGGAATTTCAAGGCTTTAGTCCCCTTATAACCGATGAAGTCTATACCTGGTTAACCATTGAGCATGCCCTGAAAAGAAGGGAGATCTCAGGGGGAACAGGAAAAGAGGCAGTTAAAAAATATTTAGGTTCCCTGCGAGAGTATATTCTGAGATGGGAACAATAATGCCTCACTTTCTTCTCTGCTACGATGAATGCCCTGCCTGTAGAAATATCTTGGACTATCTGAAACACCTTTTTCAGGGGGCTGAACTGGAACTCAGCCTCCTCCATGTCATCATCCTTCCTACAAGGCTTCTTCTTCCTCAAAGGGATTATCTGCGGGAGGTCAAAAGAGAGGAGGAGATAGAGAGATTTTGCCGGGAAAATCAGGAAAGGGTTCGGAATCGCTTTGAAGAGATCCTTAAAGACCTTTCAAAGAGTATTTCCCTTAAGGCCCATTTTTGTATTGACTTTGCAGAAGGCGACAGGGCCACAGCTATTTTACAATTTCTTAAAGACAAAAATTTTGATGCGGTGATTGCAGGCAAAAGAGGCCTTGGGAAACTGGCATCCCTCTGGGCAGGCTCTCTCACCCAGAAGCTTATTCTTTATACCCATCAACCCCTCTGGATTGTCAGAGGAAAGGATTTTAACCGCAAGATCCTATCTGCTCTTGATCTGGGAGAAAGAGGCCTCAAAGTGGCTGAATACACAGGAAGGATTCTGAGTTTTCTTAAGGACTTTGAGGCCACCTTTTTACATGTCCCCCTGCCTTCTGGAATGTCCTGGGAAGGTTCCTTTGAGGAGATCCCATCTCCTAATCTTGATCCAGAGGTCTCTACCCTTTTTCAGAAAGTTAAAGAGATACTTCTAAAATATGGACTGGATCTTTCAAAAATACACTTTAAGGTAAGATCATCCTTTCTTGGCCCAACCTATGCTATTCTCAAAGAGGCCAAGAGGGGCTCCTTTGCAACGGTTGTTGCGGGAAAAAGAGGGAGAGGTGGTTTCCCAGGGCTTCTCCTTGGTTCAACAGCCACAAAACTTGTTAGCACCCTTGAAGACAAAGCTCTATGGCTGGTTCCATAAAAAAATTAAAGTGCCCCCATTGTAAGAGGAAAACCACCTGGAGGGATAACCCCTATCGTCCCTTTTGTTCAAGGGAATGCAAACTGGCTGACCTATACAGCTGGCTAAGTGAGGAATACAGATTGAAATTACGCTCTGAAGAGGTAGATGAGATAAACTCATTCAGGGAGGGTTGAAGATGGAGAGATACGAGATTATTATCATAGGAGTTGGGCCGGCAGGTCTTCAGGCAGGTATTCATAGTGCCAGAAGAAAACACAGTGTTCTTATTCTCGGGAAACCTGAGGCCAGTGCCCTCTACTCAGCCCATATTGAAAACTACTTTGGTTTTGCGGAAAAGGTTGATGGAAAGGAACTTCTTTTAGCAGGGATGGCTCAGGCCCAGAAATTCGGGGCTCATATCCTAAAGGAAGATGCGGTAAAACTTGAGGTCCTGGAAGACAAAACCTTCTTTGTTGAGACAGAAAGGGAGAAAAAATTTCAGGCCTTAGCCCTGATTCTTGCCATTGGTGTAAAACGCAAGAAAAGGATCTTTAAAACAGAGGAGCAGTATGTGGGGAAAGGGCTTTCCTATTGTGTTGACTGTGATGCCTGGTTTTACAGGGGAAAAAGGGTGGTTGTCCTTGGAGATGGCTCTGCAGGCCTTCATGGGGCCAAGACCTTAACCCAGTTTGCCCAAAAGGTCTATTTCGTTCCCCTGAAAGAGGTTGAGGGGCTCTATGAGGAGCTGAAGGATTTCCCTGTTGAGGTGCTTGAGGATAAACCCCTTGAAATCCTTGGTGAAGACCAGGTCACAGGGCTTGCCTTTGAGGGAGGGAAAACCCTTGAGGTGGATGGGGTCTTTATTGAGATCGGAGCCAAGGGCGCCCTGGAACTTATAGCCCCGCTCGGAGTTGAACTTGACCCTGAGACCTTCAGTTTTGTCAAGGTGGATAAAAAAATGCAGACCACTGTAGAGGGGGTCTTTGCCTGTGGAGACCTTACAGGCCCTCCACTTCAGCTTGCCAAAGCAGTTGGAGAAGGCTGTATCGCAGGCCTTTCTGCCTCAGAGTTTGTAAAGCAGGCAAAAGCGGTTAAGGGAGCTCCTCAGGACATTAATAAATAAGACGGGCTAAGGTCTGCTTGGAGGAGGGAGGGAAAGATTTTCTGGACAAGGCTCCTTGAGATAAACCTTTATCATTTAAAAGAGAACCTGCAAGCCCTTCGCAGGCTTGTTCCTGAGGGGGTGGAGATTCTTCCTGTCATAAAAAACGATGCCTACGGACACGGGCTTCTTGAAGTGGCAAGGGCCCTTTCTGAAGAAAGGGTATTTGGTTTTGGTATTTCAGAGCCTTACGAGGCCCAGCTTTTGAGAAAGGCAGGCTTTATCCATCCCCTGATTCTTCTTTCAGGTTTTGAAAGGGATTGGCTCCCGGAAATCAAGGCCCTTAGAATCACACCCGTTGTTACAAGTATTCCCGCCTTAAACTGGATCATAGACTTCACCCTGAGGAAGGCCCTGAGCCTGGAATTTCATCTGAAGGTTGATACAGGGATGCATCGCTTTGGTATCCCCATGGATGAACTGGCAGAGGTTATAGATAGATTAAAGGAAAACCCCCAGCTTCAGCTTACAGGCCTTATGACACACCTTGCCTGCGCAGAAAGACCTGAAGATTCTCTCTTTAGCGAGCAGGTGGAAAACTTTCAGAAAGCCCTTTCTATCCTCACTTCTGAGGGCTTTAGGCCCAAGTTTCTCCATCTCTTTAACTCTGCAGGGATCATATTTTCGGATACCTTTAAAGGAAACCTGGTTAGACCGGGAATTGCCCTCTACGGAGGTTACCCCTGTAATAGGGCCAGGGCCTATATCCGTCTCAAACCCGTGATGACTCTTAAGTCTAAGATTATAGAGCTAAAAACCCTCAAAAGGGGAGAAGTGGCAGGCTATGGCCCCACCTTTAAGGCCAAAAGAGAGACCACTTTGGGGATTGTGCCAGTAGGTTACGGAGATGGATACCCGAGGATTCTTGGAAACAAGGGCTTTGCAGTAATAAGGGGAGAAAGGGTCCCGGTTGTGGGGACCATCTCCATGAAGGCCCTCTATCTGGATCTGACGGAGATTCCCTCTCCCCAGCTGGGGGAAGAGGTGATTCTCCTGGGAGGGGAGAAGGAGGAGGTCCCGGCTGATGAACTGGCTCAGCTTGCTGATACCATTTCCTATGAACTTTTCTGCAATCTTGGTAAAATTATCCCCCGGAGGCATAAAGGTTAATGTTTAACATCGGTTTCAGTGAGGCCTTAATCATCTTTCTTGTGGCCCTCATTGTCCTTGGACCTGAGAAACTTCCTGAGGTAGGCAGGTTCCTGGCCAAACTCTCCTTAGAGGTCAAAAAAGCCATAGATGAACTAAAGAGAGAACTTGAGCTGGAAGAGGTTGAAAAGGACCTTAAGGAGGCCAAAAAGGAAATTGAGGAACTGAAAGAGGATGTTACAGACCCTATGAAACTTCTGGATAAGCTTGACCCAAAGATAAATGACCAGACTAAATCTTCCTAATCTCTTTGAGATAGGAATCCTGGCAAGACTCAGAAGGGAAATAATCTTTTATGCCCTTTTTTTGCTCATTGGATGGATAGTTATATTTTTTTTATTTCCCAAGATCTTTCCCTATCTTCTTTATCCCTATTTTCATTTACTCAAAGAAAGGAGCCTTGTTTTTATCAGCTTAGAAGAGGCCTTATTTGTGGTTTTACGGGCCTCCTTTTACATAGCCCTGGCCCTGACCCTTCCCCTTCTCATTATTCGCCTCTTTAGAGCCCTTTCTTCAGAGCTTTATGCCTATGAGAGAAGGGTCCTCAAGCGTCTTGTTTATCTCTCCATAATCCTTGCCTTGGCCGGTATCCTTGTGGGTTATTTTCTCATCACCCCTTTCTTTTTAAAGGTTTTTCTGTATTTTGGCAAAAACTTTGAAAACAATCTCCGCATAGCAGCCTTTCTTTTCTTTCTTCTAAAGGTGGTCCTTTTTTCGGTGGTTTCTTTTCAGATCCCCCTTCTCTTTGCCCTTTTGATTAAGGAAGATATTATCACCGATGAGCTCTATCGCAAAAGAAGGTTATATTTTTGGGGAGGCTTTTATATGCTAAGCCTCCTTTTTTCTCCAGCTGATTTTTTTGGTCAGCTCTTGTTAACTCTCTTTTTTTACTTATTTTTTAAACTATCCTTTTTAATAGCACGCATCCTCAGGTAAACTAAGGAGGGATCTTTATGGAAAAAGAAGGCCAGGAGAAAAAAAAGACCCCTTCAAAGGGCTCTCCCAAGAAATCCGCTCCTAAGAAAAAGAAAGAGGCCTCTTCGGAACCCGAGGTTCTCGGTCCAAGAAAGTACATCCTTCTTATCGGAGACGGGATGGGAGACTTTCCCTTGAAGGAGCTAAACGGGAAGACCCCTCTTGAGGTTGCCATAACCCCTGGGATGGATTTCATAGCAAGCTATGGAGAGATAGGAAGCTGTCAGACTGTTCCTCCCTTTATGCAACCAGGCTCAGATGTGGCTATAATGGGGCTTTTGGGGTATCCTCCTGAAAAAAAATATACCGGAAGGGGGCCTATTGAGGCCTCTGCCAGAGGGATTGAGCTTAAGCCCGAGGATGTGGCCTATCGGTGTAATTTAGTGACTCTGCGTTTTGAGGGCTCTGAGCTCATCATGGAGGACTATTCCGCCGGGCACATCTCAACGGAAGAGGCAACGGAACTTATAAACAGCATTAACCACAAGGTCTCAACAGATAAGATTGAGATCTTTCCAGGGGTTAGTTATCGTCACATCCTGATCTGGAAAGGGGGCTCAGGGGGTCTGCATACCTATCCTCCTCATGATCTCATCGGGAAAAATGTCTGGTTTGCCTTTCAAAGCTATGACGAGGAGCCCTATCTTAAGGAATTTATCCTTAAATCTATTGAAGTCCTTGAAAAACACCCTGTTAATCAGAGAAGAAAGCTTGAAAACAAAAGGCCTGCCAATGCTATCTGGCCCTGGGGCCAGGGAAGGGCTCCAGATTTAGAGTCCTTTGAACAGAAATGGGGGCTTAAAGGAGGGGTCATTTCTGCAGTGGATTTGATCAAAGGCCTGGGATTCCTTGCCGGAATGAGGGTGATTGAGGTCCCCGGGGCAACGGGTTATCTGGATACCAACTACAAGGGCAAGGTTGACTATGCCATAGAGGCCTTAAGGGAGCTTGACTTTATTGTCTTACATGTGGAGGCCCCTGATGAAGTGAGCCATCAGGGAAGCCTTGAGCTAAAGATCAAGGCCATAAATGAGTTTGACTACCGGGTGGTGAGATACCTCCTGGAACGCCTTCCTGAACTCACCAACAACTTCCGAATCCTTGTTTGCTGTGACCACCTCACCCCCATCCCGATCCGGACCCACTCCATAAAACCTGTTCCCTGGGCCATCTTTGATTCTGTCAGGGATAAAGAGAAAAAGAGAGAAGGCAACTTCTGTGAGAGGGTTGCCTATGAAAGCCCCCAATTTTTCAGGAGTGGACCAGACCTCCTGGAATACTTCCTTGAAAGAAAACCAAATCTTAAGGAGGCAGAGACCTCATAGAGGGCTTTATGGAGACCATAAAAACTGATTTTCTCATCATCGGTTCAGGGATTGCAGGCCTCTCCTTGGCTTTGAAACTGAAGGAGCTGGGGGAGGTAACCATCCTGACCAAAAAAAGGATCTTTGATACGGCCACAGCCCTTGCTCAGGGTGGGATTGCCTGCGTGCAAAGAGAGGACAATCACTTTGATCTTCACATTCAGGACACCCTCATAGCCGGAGATGGCCTTTGTAAACCTGAGGTGGTAGAACTGGTGGTAAAATCTGCTCCAGAACGCATAAAAGAGCTCCTTAACTGGGGGGTCTCCTTTGACAGGGACCCTGAAAATCCCGGGAGATTTCATTTGACCTTAGAGGGAGGTCACTCCAGACATAGAATCCTCCATGTGGGGGACTATACCGGCCGGGCTATTGAACGAGCCCTTGTGGAAAGGGCCCTTGAATCCCCAAATATAGTCCTCCTTGAAAATCACTTTGCTGTAGAGCTCATTCTGGATAGGGATTGTTCAAGGCAAGCCTGCAGAGTAGCTGGAGCCTATGTCCTTGACCTGCATACCTCTCAGGTAAAAATCTTTCTTGCTGAAGTTTTAGCCCTATGCACTGGTGGAGCTGGCAAGGTTTATCTCTATACGAGTAACCCGGATACAGCCACAGGGGATGGACTGGCACTGGCTTACAGGGCTGGAGTAAGGCTTGCTAATATGGAGTTCTTTCAGTTCCATCCCACCTGTCTTTACCATCCCAAGGCCAAAAACTTTTTGATCAGTGAGGCCCTGCGAGGAGAGGGAGGTGTTTTATTGAACCCCGAGGGAAAACCCTTTATGCAAAAATATGATCCTCTGAGGAAAGAACTCGCCCCAAGAGATGTAGTTACCCGGGCCATAGATATGGAGCTAAAAAGAACCGGAGGAGAATGTGTCTTCCTGGATATAACCCATCTCCCCTCAGACTACATTAAAAAACGCTTCCCCTATATCTATGAGACCTGCCTCAAATTTGGCATTGACATAACCACCCAGCCCATTCCGGTGGTCCCAGCTGCTCACTATCTCTGCGGAGGAATCCTTACCAATACCTTTGCCCAGACGGATATTCCCAATCTCTTTGCCATCGGGGAGTGTGCCTGTACCGGACTCCATGGGGCCAATCGCCTTGCCTCAAACTCTCTCCTTGAGGCCTTAGTCTTTTCCCATCAGGCCTATCTGAAGATCAAAGAGGCCCTGCCTGAATTGCAGGCCTCATCCACCAAGCTTCCCAAACTCAAAATCCCCGAGGTAAAAGAAATCCGGGAAGAGAAGGTCTTTATCTCCCACAACTGGGATTTGATCAGAAAGATCATGTGGGACTTTGTAGGAATAGTCAGGTCCCTTAAAATGCTTGATTTTGCCCAGAGGAGGATAACCCTCATCCAGGAAGAATTAAAAAACAACTGGGACGGCCTTTACACGGACCTTGATGTCATGGAACTCAAAAATATTTGCTTAGTTGCCGAGCTAATAGTAAAATCAGCCTTAGAAAGAAAAGAATCCCGGGGGACTCATTATCTCCTTGACTATCCTAATAAATCTGAAGATTGGGTCAGAGACACCCTCATCTCCTCCAAATTTTAAAAAATTTTTAAAAAATCCCTTTACAAATGGAGTTTTTTTGCTAAAATTTTTTTAATACTTATAGATTGGAGGCTATATGAAGATCCTTTTTGATCCGGATATACCAGAGGAGTTAAAGGAAGATCTCATTAAGACGATAGAGGAACAACAGATTGGAGAAATCTGTAAGAGCTGTGGAGCAGATACTCTCTATGTAGCCCTTATTGACAAGGTTTTGGATGTAAAGTGTTATGAATGCGGGTTTTCCTATTTAGAGATTGAGCTTTCTGAGGAGTAACCTTCAAAGGGATAACGGATAAAGGCATAGGCATTATGTCCGTGAATGGATTCCATATTTTCAGCCTCAACGGTAAACCAAAAGATCTCCTTTCTCTTTAAGAGTTTAAAGGCAAGGCCCCTTACCACATCTTCTACAAACTTTGGGTTCTCATAGGCCCTTTCGGTGACATACTTTTCATCAGGTCTTTTGAGAAGGGGATAGACCGGTGAGGAGGCACTGCTTTCAGCCATTTCAATGAGTTCTTCCAGCCAGATAAAACTTTTTGAACGGATGGCTACTGAAATGAGCCCCCTCTGATTGTGGGCCCCATAGTCACTCACACTCTTTGAGCAGGGGCAGAGGGTCATCACTGGAACCTTGACCCCAAGAACAAGATCAACCTTTCTGGCTGTGAGGCTTGCCAGCATAAAGGCCTGATACTCCATAAGGGATGGAATAGCTGTTACTGGGGATTTCTTCTCCAGAAAATAGGGAAAATACACCTCCAGATGGGCTGATCTGGCATTGAGTCTCCTCTTGAGCTTCCTCAGAATTTCTTCAATATTCTTCACATGGATCTCGTCCTTAAATTCATTCAAAATCTCAATAAATCTGCTCATGTGGGTCCCTTTGAAATGCGAGGGAAGGTCTACATAGAGATTGAATTCCCCAACTGTGGCCTGAAGACCCTTGGCCCTATCCAGAACCCTGATGGGATAACGCAGATTTTTGATCCCCACCTTTTCAATGGGGATCTGCTCTTCTGGAAGGGTGCTCTGAATGTCAGGGAGTTTCACTGACCAACCTCTCAAGACCCTCTTTTAATTTCCTGATCTCGGTAAAAAGTTCTCCTCTGTAATCCCAGAGACCTCTTCCTTCAAACTCTCTCTTTTCAAGCTCTTCCTCCGGAGGAAGAGATAGGAGATAGGACTCACCAAATTCCCTTTTCAGAAAATCCTCCTGGGAAGGACTCTTTATCCGGTTCCCCACTACAAAGACCTTTTCCAGTTTGAGTTCCTCTGCGAGCTTAAGGATTTGTTTGGTGGTTTCAAGGCTTCCACGGAAGGGCTGGGTAATAACCAAAATTACATCCATGGGGGCAACCGTTGCCCTCCCAAAGTGTTCAACCCCTGCCTCCATGTCAACGATAACAACCTCTCGGGAGGTAAGAATAAGATAGGTGAGAAGGCGTTTTAACACAGTCTGCTCAGGACAGGCGCAACCACCTCCTGCTGTTCTAATGGCACCAAGCACCATGAGGCGTAACCCATCCTTGGTGACAGCAAATTTCTCCGGAAGGTCCTCTATCTTTGGATTCAGGGTATAGTAGGGTCCAGATTTCTGGGCCCTCTCTGCTAAGAGATCCGTCATTTCTGATAGAGGAACAATCTCCTGGGGTATCTCAAGGAGCCTGGCAAGATGGGGACTTGGATCGGCATCTATCGCAAGCACCCTATATCCCTCTTCAAGAAAGGCAAGAGCAAGAAGGGCGGCAATGGAACTCTTACCGACCCCACCCTTTCCACAAAAGGCTATCTTCAATGGTCTTTCCCTCCAGCTATTTTTAAGATCTCCTCAAAGGGTATCTCCCCTTCTCGGATTAATTTAATCTCTTTTTCTTGGATTTCCACAACTGTGGAAGGGGCCCTCCCTGAGGTTGGACCGGCATCCACCACAAAGTCAATTTCTGGAAACTCTTTAAGGACCTCTTCAACATTTCTGCAGGGTGGTCTTCCAGATAGATTGGCGCTTGTCCCTGTAACGGGCCTTCCAAAGGCAAGGGCAATCTTCCGGGTTATCTCACAAGAGGAGAGCCTGACCCCTATGGTTTTGAGGCCTCCGGTTAGGATTTTCGGTAGCTCCCTTTTAGCAGGGAGAACTAAGGTTAAAGGACCCGGCCAGAAGGCCTGGATGAGTTTTAAGGCCCTTCCAGGAATTTTTGAGACAACCAAAGTGAGGTCCTCAAGGCGACCCAGAAGGAGCAAAATGGGCTTTTCTGGTTCCCTCTTTTTCAATTCAAAGAGTCTTCTCAAGGCCCTTTCACTGAAGGGATTACAGGCAAGTCCATAGAAGGTCTCTGTGGGAATGGCACCCACCCTGTCCTGAGAAAGGAGCTCAGCAATCTGCTTGAGCTCTTCCCGGTGTTTTGCTAAATCCTCGGTAAACTTGAAGTGCATCCAGAGAAGAAATTAGGACTCTTCTTTTTGAGGGAGTGAGCTTTCTTCCTGATGATAGATCCTCTTATAGTAAATAAGCCTCTTGCAGTGGGGACACTCGTAGAAGCGGTTATCCTTCTGGAGTTCATTATAGAGCTGAGGGGGGATGGCCATAAAGCATCCCTCACAAACCCCGTTCTCAACCGCTGAGATTCCCAATCCTCCCTTTCTTTGACGAATAAGATCATACTTCCTGAGGATGCCTGAGGATATCTTGGATGAGATCTGGGACCTTTTTTCAAGAAGCCTTTGCTTCTGGGCATTAATTTCCTCACAAAATTTATCAAATTTTTGGGTTTCCTCTTCAAGTAAGCTCTGAAGAGCTTTAGACTCCTCATTAAGCCTTTCCTTTTCCTTGTATAAATTTTCAAGCTCCTCCAAAAGTTTCAAAACCTCTTCTTCCTTCTGCTTAATGGTTCTCTTCATCTCCTCTATTTCTCTGAGAAGGACCTGATAGTCCCGGGAACCCCTTATCTGGGTAAGCCTTGCCTGGGTCTGTTTGAGTCGCTTCTGTTCCTCCTGTAGTTCTTCCTCAAAGAGGTTTTTCTGGCGTTCCTTTTCTTCAATAGCCTGAGTTAATATGTCAAGTTTCTGATTAAGAGTCTCACTATTTTTCCTTGCCTTAAGGAGGCTCTGGGGAGTTTCTGCTAAGGCCTTATCAAGTCTTAATATCTCAAGATCAATCCTTTGAAGCTCAATTAATCGGGCAATGTCTTCCTGCATCTTACCTTTCCTCCCCTTTATGTGATGATGTATGGACTTTCCTCCCTGAAGATCTCAATAGGAAGATTGAGCCCCCTTTTCTCCAAAAAAAACTTTATTCTCTCTTTAAGCTCATCAAGTATAAAAGATTCAGCTATACCGTGATCAACTAAGATGTAGTTGAAACCTCTTTCCTTAGCTTCTATGGCCTGATGATATTTGATGTCTGAGGTAAGTAAGGTTCGGATGCCCCTTTTTATGAGATGCTCCTTAAGAAAACCCCCGGAACCTCCGCAAAGGGCTATTTTATCGGTCTTACTTTCAGGGTCTCCCACTATCATAACCCAGGTATTTAAGGCCTTCTTTACCTCCTCAGCAAGGGTAGAAAGCTTAACACATTTTTTTAATTTTACCACCCTTCCATAGCCATAGCCCTGTTCGTCCTTCAAGACAAAGTCTTCTGAATCCCAGTGCAGGGCCTTGACTAAGGCCTCACTTACTCCAAAGGGGACCTTATCCAGAGGGGTGTGCCAGGACAAAAGATTCAGCCCCCTTTCTAAGGCAAAGTAAACGAGGTTTCCAGGGTACTGCTCCTTGATGATACAGGTGAGGGGGTGATAAAAAAGGGGGTGATGGGTGATAATAAGGTTAAGGTTTTTAACTGAGGCAAAGCTAAGGATCCTCAGGGTTGGATTGATAGCAAGAAGGATGCCCTTTACTTCCTCTTCAAAGGAGCCTATTTGTAGGCCGTTGACATCTCCTTTTTCAGCAAGCTGAAGTGGGGCAATTTCCTCTAAAAGTTGATAAAAGTCTTTGACCTTAGGAGGCATGTTAAGGTATTATATGGGCCCGCCAGGATTCGAACCTGGGACCTTCCGGTTATGAGCCGGTGGCTCTAACCAACTGAGCTACGGGCCCATCTTAAAACTATATACTAAAATAACTAATATAAAGAAAATGTCAAGGGACTGTGTGAGGCTACTGGTTTTTAGACATTGTGAGTTTTTCACAAAATTAGTCTTTTTCGGTAGCCGCAAGACCTTTAGCCTG
>CAYTDX010000015.1:0-20462 GCA_964436655.1 uncultured Caldimicrobium sp. | reverse complement strand
GTATGAATTTTAGAGGTAGCCGCAAGACCTTTAGCCTGCGAAGGTTTTCAAAACAAAAAAAATCAGATGTAATAAAAGCTTGCGGCTACCGAGAAAAATTCAGAAACCTCAGGCAACTTTAAGGTTTCGGCTACCAGAAAATCAAAAACATGATAAGATTTTGTAGAGGTCTCATTAAAATTTTTGGGACCAAAATAGCAGGAGGAATCTGTTATTGGGAGGCTATTTATGAGTGAACTTAAAAGGATATTGCACATCCTTTCTCACTTTGTGGAACATACCGAAGAGCACGCTCAGGAATTCATAGAGCTTTCTCAAAGGGCTGAAAAGGAGGAAGGGGGTGAGGCCCTGGCAAAGGCTGTGAGAGAGGCCTCAATGAAGTTAAAAGAGGCCATTGAAATCCTGAGGCCCTACTTAAAGGACCACTAATTTTATCAAGACCTTTGCAAAATTCTGGTTCTTTTTGGTTTTTTGGTAGCCGCAACCCGTAGGTTGCCTACTCTCATCCCCCTCACCCGGCCCTCTTGAAAAGAATCAGGGTGACTATGAAATTGCGGTTTTTGATTTAAAATGAGGAAAAGGTCCTGAAAGGGGGAAAAGCCATGGGCGATAGGGAAGAGATAACAGCTAAAGAGATTTTGGAGCTGCTTCCTCACAGGTATCCCTTCTTAATGGTTGACAGGGTTATAGAGTTTGATCCAGAAAGAGAATACATAAAGGCCGTCAAGAATGTGACTCACAATGAACCCTTTTTTCAGGGACATTTTCCCGGAAATCCCATCATGCCCGGAGTTCTTATTCTTGAAGCTATGGCCCAGACGGGTGCGATCTATCTAAAAAAGGTTTTCCCTGATTGCAGGGATAAACTCTTCGTCCTTGCAGGTATGGAGAATGTTCGTTTTAAAACCCCTGTTTTACCCGGTGATACCTTAGTGATTGAGGCTGAAAAATTCAAGAGAAAGGGACACATCATTAGAACCACCGTTATCGCAAGTGTGGAAGAAAAAATAGTTGCTCAGGCAGAGATAATCGCTGCCATGATAGAGGTAAAGGATGAGTAAGATCCATGCCACTGCCTATGTGGACAGGAAAGCTGAGCTTGCAGAGGGGGTGGAAGTGGGGCCCAATGTCTATATTGGCCCAAAGGTTTATATCGGTAAGGGAACCATTGTAAAGGCCAATTCCTATCTTGAGAGTCATACGCACATCGGAAAGAACAATCAGATTGGCCCCTTTGCCGTGATCGGGACCCCACCCCAGCACCTCTCCTATAAGGGGGAAGAGACCTTTGTGGAGATAGGAAATGATAATATTATTCGGGAATTCGTAACTATCCACCGAGGAACCCTTCAGGACGCAGGTATTACAAAAATTGGTAATAACTGTCTACTCATGAGTTATGTCCACATAGCCCATGACTGTCAGGTGGGGGATTATGTAATCATGTCAAATAATGCCACCCTTGGGGGACATGTTAGGGTAGGAGACCGGGTGGTTATGGGTGGCTTTTCCGCGGTGCATCAGTTCTGCAGGGTTGGGGCTTATGCCTTTGTGGGAGGGATGAGTGGTGTGGATAAGGATGTGCCACCCTTTGTAAAGGTCTTTGGGGTTCCAGCTAAGATCCAGGGATTGAATCTTGTAGGGCTAAGAAGGGCAGGATGGGGAAAGGAGGAGATTCGCAGGCTTTCCCAGGCCCTCGGAATCTTCCTGGACGGCCCCCCCACCCTCAAAGAGGTCATTCAGGAACTCAAAGATATCTTTGGGGAAGATCCCCTGATTTCCCAATTGGTCACCTTTCTGGAAAACCCCTCCAAACAGGGTATAATGAGAAGAAAGCCCTTTGAAGGAGAAGATGTCTGAAGAGCCAAACCCTAAGATAGGACTGATCTCTGGAGAAGGCGATTTCCCTCTGATCCTGGCTAAGGAGCTCCAGAACCTGGGTTATGAGATTGTTGCCATAACCTTTTCCAGAGGGCAGGAAAAGAGACTCAAAGAGCTTGCTTCAAAGGTCCATCAGATCTATCTTGGTCAGTTAGAAAAACTGATGAATATCTTCAAAAAAGAGGGGGTCACAGATCTTGTTTTTCTTGGAAAGATTGACAAAAGTCTTGCGTTGAGGCTCAGCCTTCCTGATAAAAGGGCCTTCAAGCTCTGGAAAAGGCTTTCTAACCGGGAAGACAATACACTCCTTAAGGCCTTAGCCGAAGAGCTTGAAAAGGAGGGCTTCAGAGTCAGAGGGCCTGCTGAATTTTTACAGAACTTTCTCGTAGAAGAGGGGTGCTACACAGAAAGAAGACCAGATGAAGAAGAATGGGCAGATATTCGGTATGGTCTCAGGATTGCTAAGGCCATAGGCGAGCTTGATATCGGGCAGTGTGTGGTGATCAAGGATCGCATGACCGTTGCCGTTGAGGCTATGGAGGGAACGGATGCCACTATCTTAAGGGGAGGAAGGCTAAGAAATCAGGCGGTTGTGATCAAGATAGCTAAACCCCATCAGGATATAAGACTTGATCTTCCCGTTGTTGGCCTGCATACCCTTGAGAATCTTGTTAAGGCCAAGGCCGCAGTTCTTGCCTTGGAAGCGGGAAGAACCTTTTTTCTGCAGAGAAAAAGGGCGATAGAGCTTGCCAATCGCTATAAAATTTCTATTGTGGGAGTAAGATAAAGGGCTATGAGAAGGCTTAAGATTGCAGTGATCGGAGTTGGACATCTGGGAAGGTTTCATGCCCAGAAGCTTTGTGAGATTGAAGAGGCTGAGCTTAAGTTCCTGGTTGACCTGAGTGAAGAGCGTCTGCAAGAGGTCTCTCAATTACTTAAAAGTAGGTATCAAAGGGAGCCTGAAGTTCACACCGATTTTCACAGGATCTTACCCGAGGTTGATGCGGTAGTTCTCTCCACTCCCACCTCAACCCATTACGAGATTGCAAAGGAGGTTTTACAGCAAGGAAAGGCCCTTTTTCTGGAAAAGCCCATAGCAGATACCCTTCCACAGGCAATAGAGCTCGTTGAAATGGCCCAGCAAAGGGGCATCCCCCTTCAGATAGGATATATTGAGAGGTATCAGAAGGTGGTCAGGCTCCTCTTGGAGCGGGTTCAAAATCCCCTCTTTATTGAAGCCCACAGGCTGAGCAGTTTTGCTGAGCGAAATCTTGACATTGATGTGGTTCTTGACCTTATGATCCATGACCTTGATCTGGTTTTTTTATTAAAGAGAGGGGTTGAAATAGACTTTATTCATGCGGTAGGGGCCCCTTTATTCACAGAAAAGCCCGACATTGTCAATGCCAGAATAGTCTTTAAGGATCAGAGCACCTGCAATCTTACATCAAGCAGGATCTCCCTTTCTAAACAGAGAAAGTTCAGGGTCTTTGAAAGGGGGATCTACTATAGTGTTGATACCGTAGATAAGTCCTTCTTAGAGATAAGGCCCATTCCTGAGACTAAGAACTTCTCCCTTGAGAGAAAGGATTTTCCTGAGGATGACCCCTTGAAAGAGGAATTAAGCTCCTTTGTGAAAGGAGTCCTCAAGGGAAGGGCCCTCTTTCCCTCAGGTAAAGAGGCCCTTTTGCCTCTGGAGATGGCCTTTAAGATTAAAGAAGAGGTTGAAAGAAGGCTCCAAAGCCTTTATAGGAGCTAAGGCTTGAAGGTTCTTATCATCACCGGAGAGATTTCCGGAGACCTTTATGGATCCCTTCTTGTTCGGAGGATACGGGAAATCAACCCCAGTTTTCACTTCATGGGTATTGGGGGACCAAAACTCAGGGGCACCGAGGTTGAGGTCCTCTTTTCAGCTGAGGCCCTCTCTTTAGTGGGAATCCCTAAACCAGCAGAACTCAAGAAATACTTCTTTATTTATCGCAAGATAGAGGAACTTCTCCGCAAAAAAAAGGTTGATCTGGTGCTTCTTGTTGATTTTCCGGGTTTTAATCTGCGAATTGCCAGGCTTGCCAAGGGCCTGGGTTATCCGGTCATCTACTATGTGGCCCCTCAGGTCTGGGCCTGGCACAAACACCGGATAAAACACCTCAAAAGGTATGTGGATCAACTCTTTGTTATCCTCCCCTTTGAAGAGGAGTTTTTTAGAAACCACGGGATACCTGCAAGGTATTTCGGTCATCCCCTTCTGGATGTGGTAAGGGTAAATCTTCCGAGAGAGCTTTTTTATGAGATCTTTAATCTGCATCCTGAGACACCTATAGTTGGATTTTTCCCGGGAAGTAGGGAGATAGAAATCACAAGACATTTGCCCCTGTTTCTTAAGGTTTACAGGGAGCTTAAAAGGAGAAATCCGGAGATCCTTGGGATCCTCTGCCGGGCCCAGGGTCTTAAGGATAATCCCCTCTGGGAAAAGGCCAGGGCAGAGTTTCTTGTGCTTGAAAATATGCAGTATGAGGTCCTGAAATATTCTCAGGCCTCTCTTCTTGCCTCAGGCACCATCACCCTTGAGGCAGCCCTACTTCAAACCCCCTCTGTGGTTACCTATTATCTTCCTCCCTGGATGTATTTCTTAGCCAAACGGCTTGTAAAGGTGCCCTATATCAGCCTTCCCAATCTTATCTCTGGTAAAGAAATTTATCCTGAGGTCTTACAGGAAAGGAGCTCTCCCTCTGAGCTAGCCTCTGCCTTGGAAAGGGTAATGCTTGAGGGGGAAAATATAAAGAGGTCTCTACTTGAGCTTAGAAAGGCCCTCGGCTCACCCGGTGTGACCTGGAGGATTGCTGAAGAGATAATAAAATTTTCTCAGACCCTCAAAAACAAACCTTGACAAAAACGGATTTTTGAAGATACTAAACCAAAAGTCTAAAAAGGAGGTGCCCTATGGGAGAAGACCTGAAAAAGATGTATAGAACCATTGTGGGAGACCATTTTCCTTCAGAGCTACGCATCACTTTCGGAGATCAGACCCTCATTTATAAAAAAAGAACCTGGGACCTTGAGGTGGAACCGGGCATTGTAGAGAGAAGGGGCCTGAGATACGGTGAAAATCCCGATCAGGAAGCCGCTCTTTATGAGCTTGTGGCTGGAAATCTCCTCTTAGGGGAAGCGGAATTTATCTCTCCGGGAAAAGGGTTAGTATCCAGTCTCTCAGAGTCTGATTTTATCCAGTTCGGGAAACATCCAAGTAAAACCAATCTTACCGATGTGGACAATTCCCTGAACATTATGAAATATCTTATGGAAAAACCCTGCTGTATCATTGTTAAGCACAATAATCCCTGTGGAGTAGCCTATGGCTCTTCCCTTGAGGAGGCCTTTATGAGGGCCTTCAGTGCAGACAGGGTGGCGGCCTTCGGTGGAGCTATTACCCTCAATCGTCCTGTTGATAAGGCCTGTGCAGAGGCTATCGCCAACCACTACTTTGAGGTGGTTTCAGCCCCAGATTATGAGGAGGGCGCGGTTGAAATTCTCAAGAAAAAAAAGGACTTAAGAATTGTAAGGGTTAAAAGGATGGATAGGCTTTCTGAGTATGCCAACAATCCCATAGTTGAATTTAAGAGCCTTATGGATGGAGGCCTTATCCTTCAGGTCTCTCAGAAAAATAGAATCAGAAAAAAGGAGGACCTTAAGCCAGCTTTCGCTGTAAAGGATGGAGTAGAATATAAGTGCCTGCGAGAGCCTGATGAAAGAGAGCTTAGGGATATGATTTTTGGTTGGGCCGTTGAGCTTGGGGTGACCTCAAATTCAGTCTTATTTGTGAAGGATGAAAGGACAGTTGCCATAGGAACAGGTGAACAGGACAGGGTGGGTTGCACGGAGATTGCTATCTTTAAGGCCTATAGAAATTATTCCGACTGGCTTTGTTATACCAAGCTTGGGATCCCCTACAAACAACTTGAGCTTGAGATTGAAAAGGGCTTAAGATCTAAGGAACAGAAGGAAGAGATAGACGAGGAGACCAGGAAGGACAAAGCCGGGCTCATAAATGCCGTTATGGTCTCTGATGGCTTTTTGCCCTTCAGGGATGCTGCGGATGTGGCCATCAGACAGGGAATAAGTGCCATATTACAGCCCGGTGGATCGGTGAGGGACTGGGAGGTTATTCAGGCCTGCAATGAGGCCTATCCCCCTGTTGCTATGATGTTTACGGGTCAGAGGGCCTTTAAACACTAAGGGCCCCTTTCTTGCACATTCTTTAAGATTGAATTATATTTGAAAAATCCTTAGAGGGGAGGTGTATTCGTAGTGACAAAGATTCCCTTTACACCTGAAGGGCTTGAAAAACTTAAGAAGGAACTGGAGCATCTCATAAAGATTGAGAGGAGAAGAACCATTAAGGCCATTGAAGAGGCAAGGGCCCATGGAGATCTCTCCGAAAATGCCGAGTATGAAGCAGCCAAAGAGCGTCAGGCCTATATTGAGGGAAGAATTCAGGAGCTTCAGGGTCTCCTTGCCCAGGCAGAAGTGGTGCCCCCTTTAAAAGAGGTGCCTGAGAGGGTGCAATTTGGAGTAAAGGTGAAGCTTTTAAATCTTGAGACTGATGAGGTTATGAGCTACAGGATAGTTGGGCCCTATGAGGCAGACCCTTCCAATGGAAGTATCTCCATAAATTCCCCCATAGCCAGAGGCTTGATTGGAAGAGAGATCGGAGAAGAGGTTAAGGTCAAAACCCCATCGGGTGTCAAGACCTTTGAAATCCTGGATATAGAGATCTAAGGCAAGGAGGAGGGCATGTCTAAAATTACTCTTAAAGAGGATTTTACCCTTATTGTTCCGGATGACCCTGAGATAGCCTATCTTGAAGGAGATGGTATTGGTCCGGATATCACTAAGGCCATGCTTAAGGTGGTGGATGCAGCTGTTGACAGGGCCTATAACGGGAAGAGAAGGATCCTCTGGAGAGAGGTTCTGGCTGGAGAGAAGGCCTATAAGGAGACGGGAAATTATTTACCTGATGAGACCCTGAAGATTATTCAGGAGTGCGTGGTAGCCATCAAGGGGCCCCTTACCACCCCTGTGGGAGGGGGCTTCAGGAGCCTTAATGTCACTTTAAGACAGGTCCTGGATCTCTATGCCTGTGTAAGACCAGTCCGCTGGATTCCGGGAACGCCCAGTCCGGTCAAGGAACCTCAGAAGGTCAATATGGTGATCTTCAGGGAAAACACTGAGGATGTTTATGCGGGTATTGAATATCAGGCTGGCTCCCCTGAGGCCAGAAAACTCATTGAGTTTATTCGGGAAAACTTTGGAAAATCAATCCGAGAGGATTCAGGTATTGGTATAAAACCCATTTCAGCCTTCGGAACAAAGAGGCTTGTCAGAAAGGCCATTAGATATGCCCTTGAAAATGGACTCCTTAGTGTCACTCTGGTGCACAAAGGAAACATCATGAAGTTTACGGAAGGGGCCTTCCGGGCCTGGGGTTATGAACTGGCCAAAGAGGAATTTCCGGATGTGGCTATCGCTGAGGAGGAAATCCCGGTCCGGTATCCCCAGGGTGTCCCCTCGGGAAAGATTATTATTAAGGACCGTATCGCCGATGCTATGTTTCAATGGGCCCTTTTGAGACCAGAGGAATATAGTGTCCTTGCGACACCTAATCTCAACGGAGATTATCTCTCGGATGCCTTAGCGGCTCAGGTAGGAGGCCTGGGGATGGCACCTGGAGCCAATATTGGAGATGGCTATGCCGTGTTTGAGGCTACCCATGGCTCAGCTCCAAAATATGCAGGTATGGATAAGGCCAATCCCTCTTCTCTCATTTTATCTGCAAAGATGATGCTTGAATATCTTGGTTGGAAGGAAGCCGCTCAAATCATCTGGGATGCCCTCGCCAAAACCATTCAGAGCAAGGTTGTGACCTATGACCTTGCCAGACTCCTTGAAGGAGCAAAGGAGGTAAAGACCTCAGAGTTTGCCGAGGAGATTGTAAAGAATATCTATAGCCTTTAAAGGGGTGAGGCCCTATGAAATACTATGACTTTTCTGCCATAGAAAAAAAGTGGCAGAAGCTCTGGGAAGAAAAGGGGGTCTTTAAGGTCAAAACCGATCCTGCCAGACCCAAATATTATGTCCTTGAGATGTTTCCCTATCCTTCAGGTCGGATCCACATGGGACATGTGAGGAATTACACCCTTGGGGACATCATAGCCCGGGTCAAAAGGATGAAGGGGTTTAATGTCCTCCACCCCATGGGCTGGGATGCCTTTGGTCTTCCCGCTGAAAATGCGGCCCTGAAACAGGGCATTCATCCTGCAAAATGGACCTATTCCAACATTGATTACATGCGAGAGCAACTGAAAAAGCTTGGTTTCAGCTATGATTGGGATAGAGAGTTTGCAACCTGTGACCCGGAGTATTACAAATTTGAACAGAGATTTTTCATTGAGATGTTTACAAGGGGCCTGGCCTATCGCAAGAAGACCAATGTTAACTGGTGTGAGAGTTGTCAGACCGTCCTTGCAAACGAGCAGGTGGAGGAGGGTAAGTGCTGGAGGTGTGGTGAGGAGGTTGTCTCTCGTGAGATGGAAGGCTGGTTTCTGAAGATCACCGATTATGCCGAGGAGCTCCTTGAGGACCTGAAAAAGTTAGAAGGGCACTGGCCAGAAAAAGTAATTCTCATGCAGAAAAACTGGATTGGTAAAAGTGAGGGAGCAGAGATTGATTTTTACATCCCAGAGCTTTCAGAAAAGGTAAAGGTCTTTACCACAAGACCGGATACCCTCTTTGGAGCCACCTTCTTAGCTCTCTCCCCTGAGCATCCCCTTGCCAGGAAACTATCTGAAAAGAAGGGGCTTTCAAGGGAGCTTGAAAGACTTGCGGAGAAGGTAAGACGAGAAAGGAAAAGAATTGAAGAAGGGGTGGTAGAAAAGGAAGGGCTTTTTCTTGAGGCCTTTGCCCGGAATCCCCTCAAAGATGAACAGATCCCCATCTTTGCAGCCAATTTCGTGCTCATGGAATACGGAACCGGGGCCATAATGTGCGTTCCAGCTCATGATCAGAGGGACTTTGAATTTGCCAAAAAATACGGGCTCCCCATCAGGGTTGTGATTCAGCCTGAGGATAAGGCCTTGAGGGCAGAGGAACTTGAATCTGCCTACGAAGAGCCAGGGATCATGGTAAATTCAGGGGAGTTTTCCGGTCTTCATAGTGTGGAGGGAAAGAGGAGGGTTATTGAGAAATTAGAGGCCCTTGGGCTTGGGAAAAAAAGGATCACTTACAGGTTGAGAGACTGGGGGGTTTCTCGGCAACGCTACTGGGGTTGTCCCATCCCCATGCTTTACTGTGAGAGATGCGGTATCGTCCCGGAAAGATTAGAAAATCTTCCTGTCAGGCTTCCTTTGGATGCCCATATTGATCCCCAGGGAAGAAGCCCTCTTCCCCAGCTGAAGGACTTTGTATCTGCTACCTGCCCAACCTGTGGAGGCCCTGCCAGAAGGGAGACCGATACCTTTGATACCTTTGTTGAGTCCTCCTGGTATTTTGCAAGGTTTACCTGCCCTGACTATCCCGAGCCCCTAAACCCTGTAGATGTGGACTACTGGTTACCTGTGGATCAGTATATTGGTGGAATAGAGCACGCCATACTCCACCTTCTCTATGCCAGATTTTTTTCCAAGGTCTTACGAGACCTGGGTTATCTTAAGCTGGATGAGCCTTTCAAGAACCTTTTAACCCAGGGTATGGTCATAAAGGAAACCTACAAGTGTCCAAGGCACGGCTGGATTTATCCAGAGGAGGTATCTTCTGAGGGTAGATGCCTTAGAGAAGACTGCGGAGAAAGGGTCTTGATTGGAAAATCAGAAAAGATGTCCAAAAGCAAGTGTAATGTGGTTGATCCAGAGGCCATGATTAAAAGGTATGGGGCAGATACCGTCAGACTCTTTATTTCCTTTGCAGCTCCACCGGATAGAGACCTTGAATGGAGTGATCACGGTATTGAAGGGGCCTTTCGGTTCTTAAAGAGGGTCCATTCCTTAGTGGAGGAGTTTGCCGAAAGGCTTAGGGGGATAGATTATACAGATGAGGATTTTTCTAAACTTCAGGGGCAACCCCTTTCCCTCAGAAGAAGGCTCCACCAGATGGTTAAAAAGGTGCATCAGGATTTTGAGGAGAGACTCCACTTTAATACAGGTATTGCCGCAATTATGGAGTTTTTGAATTTTCTCCAGGACTCTTTAAGAGACCTTGACCTTTCCGATGAGGTGAATTTAAAGCTTTTAAAGGAGGTCTTTGAAAAGCTTCTGCTTGTTCTTTCGCCAGTCTGTCCCCACCTCTGTGAAGAACTCTGGGAGCGATTGGGTAAAAGTGGTTTTATAACCGAGGCAGGATTCCCTGCCTGGGATGAGGCCCTTCTCAGAGAGGAGACCTTTATCTTGGTTGTTCAGGTAAACGGTAAGGTGAGGGATCAGGTCCCAGTTCACACAGGGATTTCAAAGGAAGAGGCCCTTGAGAGAGTTAAAGGGCTCCCTAAGGTTCAGAAATATCTTGAGGGTAAGACTATCAGAAATGTTATCTTTGTCCCTGAGAAACTTATCAACATTGTTGTTTCTTAGTTTGACCCTTTTTGCCTGTGGATATACCCTGCAGGAAAGGCCCTCTTATTTTAAGCCCCAGTGGAGGACTATTTACATCCCCCCTTTTAAAAATTATACCCAGGAGCCCGAGATGGGAGAATTTCTGGCCTATGAGCTCCGTCATCGCTTCGGTCAGGGAAGTCTCCTTATTCCTGTTTACCGGGAAGAGGAGGCAGACCTTATCCTCACAGGAGAGGTCACCAAGATTTATTTAGAACCTATTTCCTATGAAGTCTTTCTGCAGACCAAGGAGAGAAAGATCCTTTTTGAAGGGAGGTTTCAACTAATTGAGAGAATTACTAAGGATATAATTTATGAAAATAAAAGATTTTCAAGATTTGAGACCTATCGGGTGAGTGAGGCCTTAACGGGTCTTCTTGATCCCGGGAAAAAGGAGGCCCTGAGAAGACTCTCTCAGGACATCTCTGAGCTTATTTTTCAGGAGATCCTCTTCAGGTAGAATCACCAGGTCTTAAAGCCTTCTAAGGTCTCTTTAATTTCCTTTGGTTCCCAGAACCTAAGCCCCAAGGAGTCTGCCATGTAGAGGACACCCCGGTCTGCAGAGAGAACCACCCCATCCAGCTCAAGGGCAAGGAGAATGATCTCTAAGTCCTCCTTGCTGTCCACAATCCCCTCTCTCAAGACCTCCCGGTATTTTCTGCGTAAGGACTTTAAGACCTCCTCGGGTTTTTTCTGGGCCAGGGCCTTTACAGCCTCTTCAGCAATTCTCAATCCCTTATTGATGCGGTTGCGGATTTCATCAATAAATTCATACATCAAAAAAGCTGGGATATAAAGCTCGTATTTTTTGGGAGACCTTACCTTTAACACTGACCTTGCTTTGGGAGGGATCTTCATCTGAGAAATCATCCTCTTGAGTTCATCATAAACGGAGGTTGGTATATAGACACTCACATCCCCCTCAAGTTCAGCTACAAGGAGGAGAAAGTTCTGAAAGGCAAGTTGTGGGTCTTCTCCGAACTGATGATAGACATCGGGATTCGTAAAGATACTGGTATCAGGGATCAGCCTCTCCTTTTCCATAGATAGGATTTTAATCAAGAAAACCTACAGGTCAAGGGTCCATATAAAAGTTTTTCGGCAGCCCCAAGACCTTTAGCAAAGCCTGTATAAGTTCCCTTTCTTTTGAGATAAAAATCTTTATCATAGTGCACAAGCCTACGCGGTCTAAAGCCCGCGGCTACCTATAAATCCAAAATTATTTCAATGTTCTGGTAGCCGCAAGCTTCAGCTTGCGTGGGGTTTTGGTTTGTATTTTTGAAAACCTCCGCAAGACCTAAAGGCCTTGCGCCTACCGAATAAGACTAATTTTGTGAAAAACTCACAAAGTCTAAAATCCTTTTGCCTTATACAAAGCCCTTTACAACTTCAAAAAAAGTTATATCTTTATGGGGTTATGAGATTGCGACTGGCTTTAATTGGGTGCGGAAAAGCCGCTGAGCGGCACCTCAAGATTTATCAGGCCTTGAAGGATGAGGTGGAGGTAGTTGCGGTCTCTGATGTGAATCCTGAGAGGCTAAAAATCTTTTCAGAGGCCCTGTCTGCCAGGCCTTACATAGATTTTCAAGAAATGTTGAAAAAGGAAGAGATAGAGGCTGTTGATCTATCTGTTCCCTCCGGGCTTCACGGCAAATTGGGTGAGACTATTTTGAAAAAATACCGGAAGCATCTCCTTATGGAAAAACCCCTGGCCCTTACCTTAAGGGATGGGGAAAAACTGGTTAACCTTGCCGAAAGGTTTAATCTAAAATTGGTAACCATCTTTCAGAACAGGGCCAATCTTCCGGTGATTAAGGTTAAAGAACTTATAGAGAGAAATACCTTTGGAAGGATAGTCCTGTTATCTGTTAAGTTTTACTGGTCAAGAGGCCAGAACTACTACGATAGTGCAGGCTGGAGAGGAACCTGGGCCTACGATGGTGGGGCCCTTGCTCAGCAGGGCTGTCACTTTGCTGATCTGATGACCTATTTTCTGGGGGAGATTGAAGGCTGTTTTGCCAAAATGGGAACCTATTTGGTTAATATTGAAGCAGAAGACCTTTTGGTGGGGACTATAAAGTTCAAAAACGGAGCCCTCGGAACCATTGAGGCTACCACCTGTGCAAGACCAAAGGATATCAAGGCAGAGGTAGTTTTACTTGGAGAAAAGGGTTCAGCTATAATTGGTGGCTTTGCCATGAACAGACTTGATCATTTAGCCATAGAGGGAATTGAAGATGCCCAGCCCCTGATGGAAGGTTATAGAGAAAATCCCGCTCATCCCCTTGGATATTCCCATTTTAGCTACATAAAAGCCGCTATCAATTACCTTTCTAAAGGTGAAAGGGCTCCCTTTCTCTCTGTGGGGGAGGATGCCATAGATTCCCTCAGGCTTATCGTAGGGCTTTATGAATCCGCTGAGAGAGGAAAGGAGGTCTTTTTTCCTTTCCGGCCAAGATTTTGTAAACTCGGAAAAGGAGTATAGAGATGCCCAATATTCCCCTTCTTGACTTGAGACGAGGCTTTTCTGAGATTGAAGAGGAGGTTTTACAGGGTTTTAAAGAGGTCTTTGCCAGTATGAAAATACTTAACGGCCCAAATCTGCAGGCCTTTGAAAAGGAGTGGGCCGAGTATTTAGGAGTAAAACACGCCTTAGGTTATAGCTGTGGCACCTCAAGCTTACTTGCAAGCCTCATTGCCCTGGGTATTGGAAAGGGAGACGAGGTGCTCCTTCAGGCCAATGCTTTTATTGCCGATTTTGAGGCCCTTTATTTTACAGGGGCAGAGCCTGTCTTTCTTGAGGTTGATCCCAAAACCTTTGGCCCAGACCTGGATGACCTCAAGAACAAGATAACCCCTCGCACAAAGGCCCTTCTGCTTGTCCATATGTATGGCCATCCCTGTGACATGGATGAAATCCTTGAGATCTGTGAGAATTACGGAATTCTTCTTATTGAAGATGCCTCCCATGCCCACGGGGCTGAATATAAAGGAAAAAAGGTGGGGACCTTTGGAAGGGTTGGATGCTTCAGTTGTGGACCGGTTAAAAATCTCAATGCCGTGGGGGATGCCGGTATCGTGGTAACCGATGAGGATGAAATCGCCTTCAAATTAAAATATTTCAGGGTCCATGGGCAGGTAGAAAAGAATCATTCTCATTTTCCAGGGCTTAATACCAGGCTTGATGAGCTTCAGGCCGTAATCCTCAGGGCAAGGTTGAAAACTCTGGATGAAAAGAACGCAAAAAGAAGAGAGATAGCCAGATATTTTACTGAGAAGTTTTCAGAGATCCCCGGGCTGCTTTTACCTCCCCTTGACCCCCCTTACAGGAAAAGCGTTTATCACCGCTATGTGATTGGAACCCCTAAAAGGGAAGAACTGATTAAGTTCTTAAAGGAAAAGGGGATCGGCACAGGCTATTACTATCCCATTCCCCTTCACCAACACAGGTCCTATCTTGAGACCTTTGGAAAGACCTGGAGGCTTCCCCAGGCCGAAAGACTGGCCAAAGAGCTTGTGGCCATCCCTATTTATCCTGAATTGACCTCAGAAGAAATAGAATACATTGTTCATTCCGTAAAGGAATTTTTCAGATCATAAAATTATGCCTCCAAAATTGATATCCCTTGTCATTCCCATGCACAATGAGGAAGGCAATGTAAATCTGGTCTATGAAGAGGTAAAAGGGGTCTGCGAGGAGATAAAAGAAGAAAAGGGATACGACTATGAAATCCTCTTCATAAATGATGGAAGCACCGATAAAACCCTCGAGCTCCTCAAGGCCATTAAAGAGAAAGACCCTTTGGTGAGGGTCTTAAACATGGATCGTAATCGGGGAGAGGCTTCAGGCCTAACCGCAGGGTTTCAGTCAAGCCGGGGGGATTACATCTTCTCTATGGATGGGGATGGGCAGAATGATCCACGCTACTTCAAAGAGCTCCTTTCAAAGCTTGAAGAAGGCTACAAGGTTGCAACAGGCTATCGCCTGAAGAGAAAGGAACCTTTATTTACCCGCAAGATTCCTTCCTTTGTGGCTAATCGCATAATTGCTCTTATCACAGGGTTAAAGGTGAGGGACAACGGGTGCTCTCTCAAGGGATATGTAGCCGAGGTCCCCAAGAGGCTTCAGATACCCCATGGATTTCACCGCTTTTTACCGGCTCTTTTTGGGGTGACCAATGAGGAGGTTTGCGAGATACCTGTAATTGATAGAAAGAGATACTGGGGAAGATCCCACTATGGCCTGAAAAGGACCCTTGAGGTCTTAAGGGAACTTATAACCTTCCCCTTTTTGAGAAGGGCAGAGTTTTTTGAAGGGTTTTTCAGGACCTGGTTTTTTTTACATCTCCTTACTCTGATACCTGTGGGGATATGGTTTGTAGTAACCCCGGGCCTCTTTAAGGGAGGCCTCTTTTTGGCCCTGGGGCTCGGAGCTTTAGTAAGTAATGTCATTCACAAAAATCTAAAGCGCTTCAATCTGGCTCAAAAGGAAGGGGTCTTTAAGATAGAGGAATTGTAAAAGATGTAATAGTTTTTGGACCTGTCTTTCTGGCTTTCAAACCTGATGAGCCCAAAGCCTCTTTCCTGAAAAGTCCTTATCCATTCTTCCCTCAGGTGTTTCCTGACAACGAGGGCATCACAATTAAAGATAGACTCTTTGAGGTCCCTAAAATCCTCAACCTTACTTTGAATCCCTGCATAAAAGTAAAAATTCGCCACCGGTTTTTCCTCTGGAGAGAGGCTGCAAATCCTTGCCTGGGGATAAGTTTTTACAAAGGTCTGAATCCTTTGACCAGCCTCTTTTTCCGTGGTAGAACTATAGACAGGTTGAAGAAAGGAAAAGTAAAGAATCTCTGAGAGAAGAAAAATGAGAAGGAGAGTAAAAATCTTCTGGGGAGCTTCTGAGACCCTCCGACACCTTAGAATGAGTAAGCCCTGAAGCGTTATTGTCAGAAAGAGGCCTGCCAGGATTTCCCAGGTAATCTGATACCCCTTCTGGTGAAGCAAGTAAAGACCTAAGATAGTCCCGAGGGGTAAAAAATAGGCTATGCCTGCATGTATTTTAAGCAAAAGTGTTTTTTTGAGTTCCTTTAAATAAAAGGTAAGGGAGGTAACAGTAAAAGGCAAAAGGGGAAGGATGTAGTATCCCCTTCTGGCTTTAGCCAAGCAAAAAAGCAAAAAGATAAAGATATTGGCAAGTAAAAAGCTCCTTTCATCACCGGGGAGTCTTTTGAAAATCCTCAACCTATCATAGAGTAAAAAGACAAGAAACAAACTAAAAGGAGCAACCCAGAGAGGCCAGAAGTAGAAATAGATATAAAAGGGTCTAAGGTTGTCATAGGGATCAACAGCCTGTTTAAGATTTTCTCTGAACCAGAGATAGAAAGGAAGTTCTCCCTGGAGTTCCCTTGAGGTAAGATAATAGGGAAAGAAATAAAGACCGATGCCTGAGATCAGGGCAAGAAAAAATTTTAAATTAAGGTGATAGAACCTTCTAAAGGTGAGCACATCAATTATGACAAAGAGGCCAAGAACTGCTACTGCGGTAAGCCCTTTACTTAAGGCCCCAAAGAGAAGAGAAATAATAAAGAGGAGATACCCTTTAAGGGAGGTTTTATCTCTATAATAAACATACACAGCAATTCCTGCTACTATTCCAAAGAGTTGATAGATCTCTGATTGGGCAAGTCTTGAAAACTGAAGAAAACCAAGGGAGACCCCGTAAAGGGCTGTGCCAACTATGGCCCATTCCCTTGTAAAGAGTTTTTTTGTCAGGAGATAAAAGAGGAAAAGGGAAAAAAGGGCCAAAAGGGCCCCTGGGAGCCTGACGGTAAATTCTGAATATCCGAAAAGCTCTCCACTTATTTTTATCAGCCAGAAGGGAAGAAGGGGTTTTGTGACATGAGGTTCAAAATTTAGAGTGGGGACAAACCATGAGCCTCTGAGGGTCATCTCCCTTGCAGCTTCGGCCCATCTTCCTTCAACTCCAAAGAGGGGTCTTTCCCAGAGGTTGTAAAAAATCCCCAGGAGAAGAAGGGCAATAAAAAGGGGTATCCAGAGATTATATCTCTGCGGCATCTTTTTAATTCAGACCATCTCCCTAAATCTTGGATGTATGTTAAATTTACCAGTAAAGTAGATAAATGAAAGGGCAAGTCTTTAGCTTTATAATTCTCCTTATCTTTGGGCTTTTCCTCTATCTTCCCTTTATTTCTGGCAAAGAATTTCAGGGAGAGGAGGGAAGAAGGGTTCTAATCGCCCTTCAAATGCTTGAATCCAGAGAATATCTCCTCCCTCAACTTTTTGGAGAACCCTATTTTAATAAACCGCCCCTTTTCAATCTGGCCCTGGCTTTTTTCTTTAAATTGACAGGAGATTATTCAGAATTTACAGCCAGGGCCTTTTCAGCCCTGTCTGTGCTAGTGGGGGCCCTTTTTTTCAGCCTTCTCTGGATACAAATCCTTAAGCCTCCACCTGAGGGGAAAAATCAATTCCTCTATCTCTTCCCAGGGCTTATCTTTATGACCATCCCTGAGGTGATTGATAAGGCCTTAAGGGCAGAGATTGATGCCTTCTATGCCGTGCTTGTAAACATGGCCCTCTATGGCTGGTTCTATTGGTATGAGATCCAAAGAAAAAGTTACCTCGGCTTTATAGTTTTAGGATTTTTTCTTGGACTGGGGATTCTTACCAAGACCTTTCAGGCCCTGGTCTTCTTTTATCTTGCCTTTATCCCTTATCTTATCCTGCAAAAGCGCCTTAAGGAACTCTGGGGATTTCCCCATTTTATCGGGATTTTAACAGCCCTTTTTGTATTTCTCCTCTGGGCAGTTCCTGTTACCCAGAAGGTTGGTTTAAACCCCTTTCTTTCTGCCTGGGTCTCGGAATATTTATCCTCAGCTAAGGCTCAGGAGATGAGCTTTCTTCAACATCTTGAAAGTTTTACCCTTTCAGCTCTCCTTGGCTTTGCCCCCTGGCTTTTTACCCTCTGGACTTACCGAAAGAGAGAGTTCAGAGATTTTCTTCGGGACAATCCCCTTTTTTACAAGCTCTTTTTCTTCAGTGCCTTTCTTTTTATCCTCGGTTATCTCTTCCATTTTCTTTTCCCTGGGGCAAGGCTTCGCTACATGCTTCCCTCAGTGGGGGGGTTGGTATGGATTGCAACCTTAGTCTTTTATTATCACTTCCAGAGGGGGACAATTTTTCAGAGACTAAAGGGCTTTACCCTTTTGAATGTAATCCTTTCCTTAGGCCTCTTCATTTATGTGTTTGTGGGATCCTTTAAGGTCCCCTATGTTTTCTATTTCTTTTTAGGGGGCTTTCTTGTCCTTAATCTCTCTCTAAGTTTAAAAAAGAAGGTATCAACAGGGGTCCTCTTTTTTTACCTCCTTTTCTATGTCTTTTTGGGCAAGCACCTCTATGTGACCTTCTATTACCCCCTTCATCAAAGGGAGATGAATTATTTTAGAAGGGCTGCCTTTGAAATCGCAGAATTGATCCAGGGCAAAAGGGAACTTTATCTCTGTCAGGTCATACCCCATCATCTGGTTTATTATCTCAAATATCGCTATAAACTCATTCCAAGGGTGGAGTATCTTAAGGAGTGCAAGGGTCTGCCAGAAAAAAGCTACATCCTTTTAAAGGATAAAAATCTGATACCCCAGGGTGAAAAGATTGATAAAATCTACCCCTTGGAAATTAGAAAAAAGGGCTATTATTTATTGCTTACTCGCTAAAGGGATTTTTGTGTTTAGCCTTTTCAGGCGTTTTTTTCTTTTCCTTTCAATCCAATTTTTAAAAATTGAAAGTGCCTTAGTGTCTATGTCAGGGAGCAGGGTCACTAAGTCTTCTAAAATCAGGGTTCCTGCCTCCTTAAAACCTATCCACTCAAGGGTCATAGCTAAGGAGGATAGATCTTTAAGTCGCTCCTCTATTGAAGGGTATCTATCCAGGATCTTTACTCCATCAAGGTCAAAGATCTTAAAACCCTCTTTTGCGTCAAGATAGAAATTATTATATTTAGTATCACCGAGAAGGACTCCCTTTGTGTGGAGCTCAAGAATAAATCTTACCAAGGAGGAGAGAAGGTCCTTTGAGTTTTCTTTAAGAAAAAGCTCTCCTGTTAAAAAGCCCTCTTCCATAAAGGGATAGAGAAGGCCTCCATAAAAGGGATGTTTTTTAAGAAGGGAAAGAATCGGGGATCCTAAAAAAACTGCTAAGGGATTGAGTAGGGGGATACCCCTTTTCAGTAATCTCTCATGATTTTTCACAAAGGCCTTAACCCGGTTTCTTTTAAAGGGCCTTGGCTGGTAGGCCTTAAGAAAATAGAGGGGTCTTTCAGCTCCAGAGGGGATAAGCAGAAAGACCATGTGGGAGGCCGAACGCTTAAGGATCTTGAAGCTAAAGGGCTTCAGGAAGAGATTGTTAAGCTCTTCAAGGTCGGAGTAATAAAAGATCTGGAGGTGTTTTAGATCTGGAAAGAGGTCTTTAAGCATGTCTAAACCTAAGGGTCAAGATGTGAGAGGAGACAATCCACATAATTATCCCAGGTAAGGTCCTTTACAGAGGCATGGATTTTAACAGGGTCAAAGCTTGTGGTCAGGGCCTTAAGGATGGCAGATTTCAGAGCGGAAGAACTGGGCTCAGCTACAAAACCATTTATCCCCTCTTTTATGAATTCGGAGGTTCCATCCTGAGAGGTAGTTATGACCGGTGTCCCACTGGCTAAGGCCTCAAGGGTAGCCAGTGCTCCGGGGTCATAAAGGGTGGGAAGCACAAAGAGATCAGAAAGGGCATAAAGTTCTTCAGGATTTTTGACCCTCCCGAGATAGTAAATCCTTTCTGTGGATGCGCCTTCTGCTCCTGCAACGATCAACTTGACCCTTTCTGGCAGGTCAGGTATAACCTTTAAGAGAATATCAAGGCCCTTCCTTTTGGTGTCATAGCCCACAAAGAGGATCAGGTAATCCTCAGTGTTAAATTTCCATTTTTTTCGCAGGATGTCTCTTTGGTCCTTTAGATTAGGATTGAACTTAGAAAAATCCATCCCCCTGTGGCAGATGATGGTTTTCTCACTGGCAAAGGGGTAATAGCTCTGGATGAGCCTTTTCCCAAGGGAAAAGAGGGAGATAACCCTTTGGCTATGCTGGAGGGCCCTTTTTTCTAACTCAAGGAGGATTCTATAGCGAGGCCTAAGGGAGGCTAAAAGGGGCTTTTTTTGGTGAATAATATGGGCTATCAAGGGGTCACACAGAATAAAGAGGTCCGTTGGATAGGGATAGCGAAAAAAACTGACTATTTTATAGGGGCTGACTTTAGAAAGGATCCTTTGGGCCTGATAGATGAAGAAAAGATGCTTCGGGACAGAACCAAAGCCTTTAAATCTTACCGGGTAATACTCAATCTCCCTCTGGATTTCTGCGGGGAAAGAGATTTGGTGAGCAACAATTCCTACCCGTAGGCCCCTTTCAAGGAGTCTTCGGGCAACCTCAGCGGCATGATGCTCTGCTCCACCCAGTCCAAATCCTATGCGGGGCCTGAGAAGAAGAATCTCTTTCATACTGAGGAAAATATAACACATATTACCAAAAGTTCTCTTATCTTATTCAGGAGACCCTTGTAAAATAATGATCCTTTTTAGGTTCCTGTGAGCCGTAGCCTGTAGGTTGCTTTGGATTTCGGAATTTATTTCTCGGTAGCCACAATCTTTAGCCTGCGTGAAAATCAATAAAAATCCAAAAAAACACACAACCTACGAGTTGCGGCTACCAGAAATTTTAAAGGAACCATAATTTTGCAAAGGTCTCAAAATATTGATATGTCCAGGAAAAACGGAGGCCTTGCCTCTTAGGGGCGCTCCTTAGAAAGAAGTTTTTTAGGCTCACTACCTGGATAAAACCTTTAAAAGAGTCTCCTGAAGGGTTTCAATAGTATAGGGTTTTGGAA
>CAYTDX010000014.1:5234-20912 GCA_964436655.1 uncultured Caldimicrobium sp. | reverse complement strand
CTCTCCGGACACGGCTATTTTGACCTTTCTGCCTATGATTCCTATCTAAAAGGAGAGATTAAATAAAATTTTTCTTTGACGCCCTGTAATCTTTGTGCTAAAATACCTTAGATAGCTAAGCTCAAAAAGGAGTTTTTATGAATACAGGAATTCCCAAGATAACTAAGGTTTATGGTGATTTTAATATCATTAAGAGGCCTTCAAGGCTAAAGGAAGAGGAAAAGGAAAGGTTAATTCAAAGACTCTTTGAAAAAGATGCCGAGCTTTTTACCTTAGATCCGGATACCAAAAGGAGAATTCAGGAACGCTTAGACTGGGTTGATGGTTATAAATACATTGAGCCAAGGCTTGGAGAGATAAGGGCCTTAGCTGAGGAGGTGAGAGGGGAGTACCAGTATGTGCTCTGGTGCGGGATGGGTGGCTCAGCCCTTTTTCCCCTTGTTCTTTCGCAGTTCTTTGCCTCAGCAGAGGGCTATCCAGAGCTCAAGGTCCTTGATACCAATGATCCTTTACACATCCAAGAAGTTGAAACCTTACCCCTTGAGAAAACCCTCTTCGTTATAGCCTCAAAGTCAGGGACAACCCTTGAGACCCTGTCGCATCTCAGATACCTCTGGGAGAAGGTGAAGGTCTTTAATCCCGAGCCTGGAAGGCAGTTTATAGCCCTAACAGACCCAGGGTCTGCCCTTGAGAAGTTAGCTCAGGAACAGGCCTTTAGACGGGTTGTTCACCATCCTCCCCGGGTTGGGGGAAGATATGCGGCCCTAACCGAGATAGGGTTTCTGGCAGGGGCCCTTATGGGGCTTGATTTAGAAAGGGCACTGCACTATTCTAAGGAGATGTATTCTGCCTGTGAACCTGGTATCCCCTGGGAATATAATCTTGCCGCAACCTTAGCTGAATTCATCACAGAATCCTACATCCTTGGACAGGACAAACTGACCTTTATTGTGGACCCTCTCCTAAAACCCTTTGCCCTCTGGTTGGAACAATTGATAGCAGAAAGTCTGGGAAAAAACTACGCCGGGCTTGTCCCTGTGGTAGGAGAATCTCCAGGCTCTTCCACGGTTTATTCCTCGGATAGATGCTTTATCAATCTTGCCCTGAGGGGAAGAGAAAAAATCTATCATCGTCTTATATCTGATCTAAAGGAAGGAGGCTTCCGGGTTAAGCAAATTGTCCTTGAGGATAGATATGAGGTCTTTGGAGAGGCTTACAGATTTATGCTGGCTACAGCTCTCACGGGATACTTTATAGGGGTAAATCCCTTTGATGAGCCAGATGTTGTGCTTTCCAAGGTAAGAACCAAGGAGATTCTTGAAAAATTCAAGCAAGAGGGGGATTTTGGTGTAGAGCTGTATGTGGATAGCGACACCGGGCTTGGTTTTTACTATGAAAAGACCCTCTCAGTGGAATACCCCAAGCTTTCAGCCTTGCTTAAAAAATTCTTCTCCGATTTTGCCCCCTGGATTTATGTGGGGATTCTAGCCTATCTCCCCTATGATCCTGAGGCTGAGGATATCATCCGGGATATGAGAACCTTTATCCGGGAAAAAAAGAATTGCGCAACCCTCTTTGGTTATGGTCCGAGATATCTGCATTCCACGGGTCAGCTCTTCAAGGGTGGTCCTCCGCTTTCTCGTTTTATCATCTTTACCCGCAGGGGAAGAATTGATTCCCAGGTCATTCCTGGAGAGGGCTATACCTTCTGGGATCAGCAGTTTGCCCAGGCCTATGGAGACTTCCGTGCCCTCGTGGAAAGGGATAAGCCTGTTCTTTTGATCCATCTCTTTAACGACTACAAGGAGGACCTAAAGCTTGTCTATGAGCTTATTAAAAAGGCCCTAACTTACTAAAGGAGGATGAAACCATGATGTTTCCGGAATACCGGGCAAGAAGGCTGAGAAAAAACGAATCCGTAAGATCCTTAGTGAGGGAGACTACCCTCTCGGTGGATGACTTTATCTATCCCTTGTTTATTGTTGAGGGCAAAAACATCAAGGAAGAGATCAAATCTATGCCCGGGATTTTTCGCTACTCCTTAGACCGGGTTCTGGATGAGGTAAAGGCCTCCCTTGACCTCGGGCTTAAGGCCTTTTTACTCTTTGGCATACCCGCTAAGAAGGATGAAGCAGGGACCTCTGCCTATGCCAGAGAGGGTATTATCCAGAGGGCAGTTAAGACCCTGAAGGATAGATTCCCTCAGGCCGTTATTATAACCGATGTCTGCATGTGTGAATATACCTCTCACGGGCACTGTGGAATCATAAAAGGGGGAGAGGTTGACAATGACCTTACCCTTGAGCAATTAGCTCGCATTGCTGTCTCTCATGCCAGAGCTGGAGCCGACTGGGTGGCCCCTTCGGATATGATGGATGGAAGGGTGGGAAGAATTCGCGAGGCCTTAGATGAGGCCGGCTTTTCCCAGGTTGTCATCATGAGTTATGCGGTGAAATACTGCAGCTCCTTTTATGGACCCTTCAGAGAGGCAGCGGAATCGGCCCCGCAGTTTGGAGACAGACGCTCCTATCAGATGGATCCCGCTAATGCCCGGGAGGCCCTGAGAGAGGCCTTAATGGATGTAGAAGAGGGTGCCGATATAATAATGGTGAAACCTGCTATGCCCTATCTGGATATTATAAGGATGCTGAGAGAGAATTTGCATCACCCCTTAGCTGCCTATCAGGTAAGTGGGGAATATTCCATGCTAAAGGCTGCCGCAAGCCTTGGATTTCTGGATGAGGAAAGGGTGATGTGGGAAAGTCTGATCAGTATCAAAAGGGCAGGTGCGGATCTTATTATCAGTTACTTTGCAAAAAAGGTGGCCGAGTCTTTGCAGAGGGCATAAGGAGTGAGGTTTCTTTTAATACTCCTTAGCTTAGTGCTTGTCTCCTGTGCAAGACCTCCCAGACAGCCTTCCACTCCACCCCCGGTTGTAGCTCCAGATGAGGCAACGAGGTATCTTCCGGGCTGGATGCGACCCTATACTATTAATGGAAAGACCTATTACCCCCTGCCCAAGGCTGAGGGCTATGAAGAGGTCTGTCTGGCCTCCTGGTATGGTCCAGGTTTTCACGGACGCCAGACCTCAGGTGGAGAGATTTACAATATGTATGCCTATACCGCTGCCCACAAGCTTTTACCTCTCGGCACCTATGTTCTGGTTACCAATCTTGAAAATGGCAGAGAGCTTGTGGTGAGAATCAATGATCGCGGGCCCTTTGTTGAGGATAGATGTCTTGACCTCAGCTATGCCTCAGCCAAAGAACTCGGGATTCACGGAAAGGGACTGGCTAAGGTAAAAATTGTGGCCCTTTCAGAGGGTGAACTTGTCAATTCGCAGATAGTCTATAAGGACAGGCCCAATTTCAGGTTGAACGAGTTTTATCTCCAGGTAGGGGCTTTCAAAAGCTATGCCAACGCCATCCGGTATAAACTGGAACTTGAACAGGAATTTGAACAGGTCTCCATTGAGCCTTATCAGCATCCTGAAAAGGGACTTATTTACAGGGTTCAGATCTTTCTCTCTAAGGACCTGATTAAGGCCCAGGAACAGGCCCTGGCCTTAAAGAAAGAGCGCTTTAGAACGGCCTTTTTAGTAGCTAAGTGAGACTCAGAATTTTGTTTTCCCAGGCTAAAGGGCTTGCACCTAAAAAGATTTTTTATTTTAAGGTAGCCACAAGTTTCAGCTTGCTATCAATTTTGTTTTTTGAAAAATTTACGCAGGCTAAAGGTCTTTCGGCTACCTAATCTATGACCCTTAATTTTTTTTGTTTTCTGGTAGCCGCAAGCTTTAGCTTGCGTGGGGTTTTAGTTTAAAGGTCTTGCGGCTACCGAAAAAGGCTAATTTTGCAAAGAACTCGGAGCAGATTGAGAAAGAGTTAATCAGGAGGAGGAAGGTTGCAGGGAGAAGATAAGAGAGAAGAAGATTTTCAGGAGCTTGAAAGGGCCCTGGGAGTGTCTTTCAGGGACAAAGAACTCCTTAAAAGGGCTTTAACCCACAGCTCCTACCGCATAAGTCACAGACATGAAGTCCCTGAGGATAATGAGAGGCTTGAATTTGTGGGGGATGCCCTGCTTAATCTCTGCGTATCCCTTATCCTTTATGAGAGATTCCCTGCAGATAGAGAGGGAGATCTTACCAAAAAAAGGGCCTATTTAGTCTGTAAGGAGCGATTGGTGAAGGTAGCTGAGGCCCTGAGGCTTCACGAATTTCTGCTCACAGGTGCAAGGGAAAAAAATCTTGATCTTAAGAGCCGGCTCAATATGGCTGGAAGGGCTGTTGAGGCCATCATCGGGGCTATCTTCCTGGATCAGGGTCTTGAAAAGACCTGTGAGGTGGTAAACCGGATCTTTGCTCCCTATCTCAGGTCATTGAAATTAAGAAGCCTTAGTGATGCTAAAAGCAGACTTCAGGAATATCTGCAAAAGGCAAGGGGCCTGATTCCAGCCTATGAAGTTCTCAAGATCACCGGGCCTGCTCACAAACCCGAGATTGAAGTTGCGGTAAAGGTTGGAGAGGAGATTATAGCCAAGGCCAAAGGGGCTTCCCGAAAGGAGGCAGAAAACCTTGCAGCCAAAAGGGCCCTCAACAAATTGAAGAGAACAGCCAAAAAATGAAGTGGTATGTGGGGACATCAGGCTGGAGTTATTACTCCTTCAAGGGAGTCTTTTATCCTGAAGACCTGAAACCTAAGGACTGGCTCAAATTTTACAGTCAACATTTCAATACCGTTGAAATAAATGTCACCTTTTATCGGACTCCCCGGGCCCAAACCTTCAAAAAATGGTATAATGAAACCCCTGAGGATTTCATCTTTTCTGTAAAGGCCCCCAAGGTTATTACCCATATCAAAAGACTCAGAGAGGTTGAAGAATCTTTGAAAGATTTTTTAAAAAGTATTGCCCCCCTTGGGGAAAAGGCCAAGGTTTTGCTCTTTCAACTACCGCCCTCTTTAAAATACGAAAGATCCCTTGTAAAAAACTTTTTAGAGATTTTACCAGAGGACTACAGATGCGTTATAGAGATCCGTAATGTGAGCTTTCACAATCCAGAGTTTACAGAATTACTCCAAAAGAAGGGGGTTTCACTCTGTTTTTCCGATTGTGGATCCCGTTATCCTTCCTGGTATGAGGTTAAAACTGCAGATTTTCTATATCTCAGGCTGCACGGCTCCCCTGAGCTTTATGTCTCTGATTATTCAGAGGAAGCCCTTAAAAGGTTTGCAGAGCTTGTGAAATCCTATCCGGTGAGTGAGGCCTATGTTTACTTTGATAATACCGCCCTGGGATATGCAGTGAAGAACGCCCAGACCTTCATCCTCACTGCCATGAAGTCCCTTTAAAACCTTCAGTCCACAGCTCAGGATTCCCCTTGCCTTTGCCATTTATACCAAAGCGATCTAATGAAAGGGATGCCTCTTTGAAAAACTTTCGCCTGCGAAAAAAATCAAAAAAACACGCAACCTACGGGTTGCGGCTACCAAAAAACCTAAAAATAACCATAATTTTGCAAAGGTTTCGATAATAATTTTTCTAAAAAGAAAGGGAACCTATGCAAAGGATTCTGAGAAAACCTGGGAAAATTAAGACTTAAGCCTCTGAGTGAGTTTAAAGAGGTGGGGGATTTCATCATCCTTAAAGAGCTCACGAATAGAGAGAATTTCCTCTTTAACTTTAAAAAAGGTATCTACCAGAAGGGGGTCAAAATGGGAGCCCCTTCCGTTTTTAATTATTTCAAGGGCCTCTTCTATCGTCATAGCCTTACGATAGGGTCTATCAGTGGTTAAGGCATCAAAGACATCTGCCAGGGCTGTAATTCGGGCAAGAAGAGGGATCTTTTCCCCTTTGAGCCCCTCGGGATAGCCAGTTCCATCCCATTTTTCATGATGGTATCGGGCAATCTTTTCAGCCGCTTTTAGGTATCTTATCTTTGAGCCTGAGAGTATCTCAGCCCCGATGACAGAATGCATCTTCATAATCTCCCATTCAGAAGGCGTAAGGGCCCCTGGTTTTAAGAGAATTGCATCGGGGATACCGAGTTTTCCTATATCGTGAAGGGGAGAGGCATAGCGAAGCACATCTAAGGTATCATTGCTCAATCCCAGATGAACCCCTATGGCTACACTATAATGAGCAATTCGCTGGATGTGATATCCTGTGTGCTCGTCTCTGTATTCAGCCGCCTTGGCTAAGCGATAAATAGTCTCTAAGGAGAGGTCTTTGATCTCTTCGTAGGCAATCTTTAAATCAAGATTGGCCTTTAATAGGTCGGCTGTCTTTTTTTCAACCTCTTCTTCAAGCTTTTTCTGATAATTCTTCAAAAAATCGTGATAGAGCTTGACCTTTGAAAGAGATTTTATCCTTGCCTGAAGCTCCGGAAGCATGAAGGGCTTATTAAGGAAGTCATCTGCACCAGCCAGCAACCCCCTAACCCTCGTGTCAAGGTCATTGACTCCTGTAATCAGGATAACCCCGGTATCTACTAAAGTTGGGTCATTTTTAATGACTTTGCAAAGGGCAATACCATCCATCTCTGGCATAAGATAGTCCGTAAGCACTATGTCAGGCACGAAATTTGAAAGCTTTCTTAGGGCCTCTTTTCCGTTTTCAGCGGTCTCTATCTGATAGCCCTCAGAAAGCAGGATCTCTGACAGGGATTCCCTGATGTCAGGGTCATCATCCACTATCAGAATCTTGATGACTCGCTCTAAGTCCTTTTCTGGAAAAAACATCTCTCTATGGAGAAAAGTTCTGCAGTATCATTGATGTTTACGAAACTTTCCCCCTCAGGGTCTATTTTATGCCAAAAATCTGAGATTGCAAGTAAGCCCTTTTTTTGAAGACCCTTTAAAAAGGCCTTGAAGCTTTTTCGGGGTGAAACTTGTAAAAAGACCTTTATTTCAGACAAAAGTGCTGTGGTGTAAGCCCCGGGAAGGGGCTCAAGAGATTCTCCCCTTTTAAAAACAAGGGCAGGGGTTTTAAGTCTTTCTCCTTCGGTAGCCAGAAACTTAAGGAGCTCCTCTTTCAGGAGGGGTTGATCCACGGCAGAAACTACAAGCAGGGTATCCCTTTCTGCAAAATTCAGCCCTGCCAGAAGACCACTTAAAGGTCCAAGCCCTCTAAAGTTCTCATCATCAAGGACAAATTGGAAGCTATTCAAGGCCTCAAAGCCTTTAAGGGCCTTTTTCAGGACCTCTCCTTGCTCTTCATCTCTTACTGAGATAAAGATGGGGAGTTTGAGGTGCAGGAAGGCCCTGAGAGCCCAGTAAAGAAGAGGTTTCCCCGAGAGTATTTTTAAGGGTTTCTCCCCCCCAATCCTCTTACCTAAGCCTCCGGCAAGAATTAGCCCAGCCTTCTTCAAAGGTTTCTCCTTACCTTAAGAGAGCTTCCTTTTTCTGAATTTTTGATGACCTCAAGGACAAGGGGGAAGTGCTCGTTTAGGTCTTTAAGGTGTGAGATAACTCCAATGATTTTCCCGGTTTTCTGAGAGAGTTTGAGTAAACCCTGGACAACCCGGTCTAAGGTGCCAACATCAAGAGAGCCGAAGCCTTCGTCAATGAGCAGTATCTCAAGGGGCCCTTTTTTGGACAGGGCTAAGAGAATATCGGATGCACCAAGGGCAAAGGAGAGGGCTGCTAAAAAGGACTCACCTCCTGAAAGGGTCTTTATCTCCCTCTTTGTGCCGGTATAGTGGTCAAAGACTTCAAGGATAAATCTTTTGGTAAAGACTTCACCTTCTACAAAGCGGTATCTACCAAAGGTAAAATCAGAAAGATAGTTGTTGGCACTCTTGAGGATAAGACTCAAGAAGCGTGAGAGCACAAAGGAGTGAAAGGAGATGCCTGTGGATTTCCCTGAAAGAAGCAGGCTCAGTTTTTCAAGATAGGGAAATTCCTCCTCTAAGTCCTTTTTTTCTGCCAAGACCTCCCTATAGGCCCTTTTTAGATTTTCCGATTGATGGAGGAGCTCTTCTAACTTGCCCAACTCCCTTTCCCTCTGCTCCCTTTCTCTCTCAAGTTTTGATCTTTCTTGATGGAGGTTCTTCAGCTCTTCCGATAGCTGAGAGAAGGTTTTTTCATCTATGCTTATTTCTCTATTCCTTGCCTCATCCTTGAGTTCCCTTAAGGTCTTGCCAATCCTGTGCAGATCCCTTTCAAAGTTAAAAAGACTCTCTTCATAGTGAGCTAAGTTTTTAAGCTCATCAAAATTTAGCTTCATCTCGGATAAGTCCTTAAAAAGACCCTGTTTTATCATAAGGGAAATTTCCTTTAAAGAGGATTTGAGTTCCCTCTGGCGATCTGCAATCTCCCTTACCAGGTTCTCCCGATTGGCCTTATGGGTGTGAAGGGCCCTTTCAAGGCTTAAAGAGGTCTCCTGCAGGCCTTTAAAGGTCTCTTCATAGAGTCTTATCTCCTCGGACAGGTTTTTTATCTCCATGTAAAGAATCGCCTCATCCAGAGAATCCTTTAAAAGACCTTTGAGGGCCTTAAGCTCCCCCTCAACAGAGGCCTTCTTTTCTGAGACCTCAAGAAATCTCATCTGAAGTTCCTTTTTTTGTCTTTCAAGCTCTTCAATCCGCACCTTAAGCTCTTTCTCTCTCCTTTCATAACTTAAGGGTTCCTTAAACCTGAAGTCTCTCCGGGCAAGATCTGCCAAAGGGCCTTCAAGGGAGTGAATCTCACTCTCTAAGGTCTCTTCATTATCTTTAACCATGTCCTCAAGGAGGGATATTTCCCCTTCCAGTTTGGAGGCTCCCCTTTTGGCCTTTTCAAGTTCGCCCTCAAGATTCTCTAAGGTCCTTTGAAGAGGATCAATCTGGGTTAAAAAGAGGTCTCTCTGGGCCTTGGCAGGATGAACTCTTGATCCGCAGACCGGACAGGGCTCTCCTTCTTTCAGGTCCTGAGCAAGGGTCACGGCAAGATGTCTGGTTTTCAGATGCTCAAGCTCCCCTCTCAGGGACTCTCTCTTGGTTTCAAGCTCCCTGATCCTTTCCAGAAGCCCATCCAGGGTCTCCCTTTTGGTTTTATAGGCCCTTATCTGAGATAACCTTGCCCTTTTTTCTTCCAGATTTTTTGAGAGTTCAAGGAGGGTTTTGAGGTCTTCCCTTTCCCTTTGGATAAGTTCCAGTTCCTGCTGAAGGGTTTCTGCCGAGGAGTTTATTTGCTCTAAGGACCTCTTGGTATTCTGAAAAATCCCTTCCAGCTCTGTAAGGGTCCTTTCAAGTTCCCTTGCCCTTTGAAGGGAGCTTAAGGCCTCTTGCCTTTTTATGAGCCTTTCCCTTTTGGCCTTTATGTGCTCTTCCCCTTCAGAGAGGGCCTTTATTTTTTCTGAGGTTTCCCTTAAAGAGCTCTCAAGTCCTTTAATTGAGGCCTCCTCCTCTTTCAGGGCAAAGAGCCTTTCCCGGATAAGGATTTTATTCCTCTCCACAAGCTCAAAGTAGGCTGCCTTCTCCTTTAAGGCCTTTAGTTTCTTAAGTTTTTTCTTCAGGTTTTCCATCTCAGGGACCTTTTCTTCAAGGGCCTTTAATTCCGCTACAAGGGAAAGCCCCTTTTGAACCGTTTCCAGGTCCCGTTCTTTTTTTCTTATGGACTCATCAAGGTTTTTCAATCTCTGGGAAAGGGTCGTTAATTCCCTTTGAATAGACTCTTTTCTATCTGAGAGGCCTTTGATCTTCTCTTCAAGGTCTTCAACCTTTGAGACCTCAGCCAGCTTAAGGATTTCTGATTCCCTTTCCCTGAGAAGGGCAAGCTCATCTCTCAAGGCCTTGGCCTGATCCTTAAAGAATTCCTCGAGCCTTGAGAAGGCCTCTGTGTCAAAGAGCCTTTCAAAAAGGGTCTTTCTTTCCTTTGGATCCGAAAGGAGTATCTCCCTGTATTCCCCCTGGGGGATCAAGAAGACCTTTTTAAACTGCTTTCCATCAAGCCCAAAGAGGTCCCGAATCTTTTCAGAGACCTCTCCGGCTTTCTGAGAAAAGAGCCGGTTATTTATCCACAGGGAGACGGTAGCACTTTGTTTGCCGTAAGGGGGTCTGCGTAATATTTGATAAATCTTCCCCTGATAAAGGAATTTGAAGGTGACCTCCGGGGCTATTTGGGGATGTCTTATCAAGAGGTGGGATATGAGGTCCTTGGGTGTGCGGTCAGGAAAAGAGGCCTCACCAAAGAGGGCAAAAAGGATCCCATCAAAGAGGGTGGTCTTGCCAGCCCCGATCTCACCGGAGATGAGAAAGAGTCTCTCTCTTTGTATAAGCTGGAAGCAGTCTTCGTCAATTTCCACCTTGAGATAGGGCCCTAAGCCCTGAATGAAAAGATAAAGGGGTCGCATTCCCTTAGGGGGTTTTACTTAACCTTTCCTTTGTATTTTCGGCGGATCTCCCGGTCAAGTTCACGACGCTTGATATCCTCTCTGCGATCAAAGACCTTTTTCCCTCTGGCTAATCCCAGCTCAACCTTAGCAAGCCCCCTTTCATTAAAATAGACCTTAAGGGGCACGAGGGTATAACCCTTTTCCTGAACCTTACCCGAGAGGCGCTTGATTTCCCTCTTGTGCATAAGGAGTTTTCGTGTGCGGGTAGGGTCAAGATTTTTGGCTTCAAGACTGTGGGGATAGGGACTTATGTGAAAGTTGTAAAGAAAGAGCTCTCCATTGACGATCCTGGCAAAGCTATCGGAGAGATTGGCCCTCCCCTCCCGCAGAGATTTAACCTCGCATCCCAGCAGCTGAATGCCCGCCTCATAGGTCTCCTCTATACTATAGAGGTGATGGGCCTTACGATTAGTGCAGACTATTTTTTGCGGCATAAACCTCTAAACCCCCATGAAACGCCTCAAAAGTCCCTGCATTTTTCCCGGGCTTTTGAATTGTTTCATCAGGGTCTTCATCTCCTCAAAGCTTTTAAGGAGTTTATTTACATCCTGAACCGTTGTCCCCGAGCCTCGGGCAATCCTTCTTTTTCTACTGGCGTTAATAAGGTGGGGATTCCTCCTTTCCTGGAGTGTCATAGAGTTTATGATAGCCTCCATCTTTTGAAGCTCCTTCTCATTTATGGGAAGGCTGTCAATTTTTCTTCCCAGACCAGGAAGAAAACTCAGGACATCTCTCAGGGATCCGAGCTTTTTCATCTGTTGAAGCTGTTCTCTGAGGTCCTCAAGGTCAAATTTAAGTTTCTTAAGCTTTTTTTCAAGCTCTCGGGCCTTTTTCAGATCAAAGGCCTCCTGAGCCTTTTCAACTAAGGTTAAGACATCTCCCATGCCAAGGATTCGTGAGGCCAGTCTTTCCGGATGAAAGACCTCAAGGGCATCCAACTTTTCCCCGATTCCCAGGAATTTTATGGGACAACCCGTGACCTCTTTAATGGAAAAGGCCGCCCCTCCTCTGGCATCACCTTCAACCTTGGTAAGGATAATCCCCGTTAGTCCAACCCTTTCCTGAAAGCTCTGGGCCACATTTACCGCATCCTGTCCCATCATGGCATCTGCCACAAGGAGCACCTCCTGGGGTTTGAGAAAGTCCCTCAGGGCCTTGAGTTCCTCCATCAAGGCCTCATCAATGTGGAGTCTTCCAGCGGTATCCACAATCAGGACATCCCTTCCCAGTTCCTTGGCTGATCTTAAAGCCCGCTCGGCAATCTCAAGGACTTTCTCTTGGGGAGAGGCAGAAACAAAGGGGGTCTCAATCTTTTCCGAGAGGATGCGTAACTGGTCAATAGCTGCTGGCCTGTAAATATCCGTTGAGCAGAGAAGGGGGTTGTGCCCCTTCTTTTTGAGATATCTTGCAAGTTTTGCGGCAGTAGTGGTCTTACCTGAGCCCTGAAGTCCAGCTAAAAGGATGACAGAGGGTTTACCGGTTAAGTTTAATCCAGAGGCCTTGCCCCCAAGGGTCTCAACAAGCTCGTCATAGACGATCTTTACCATCTGCTGGAAGGGGGTCAGGCTTTCAAGCACTTCAGAGGAGAGGGCTCTCTTTTCAACCCTTCCCAGAAAGTCCTTAACCACCTTATAGTTGACATCTGCTTCAAGAAGGGCAAGCCTTATCTCCCTTAGCCCCTTTTTAATATCATCAGAGCTTAGCTTCCCCCTATCTTTAAAGCCAGCTAAGGCCTTTTCTAATCTTTCAGCTAAGTTTTCAAACACCCTATCCCCCTTTTTTAAGTTTTGATTATAAGGTAGCACAAACCTTCTCAGAATTCAAGCCAGATCTAATGAATCGGAGGCCCAAGGACCATCAAAGGCAGGGAATAAGATTTCTCTCGAGAGAGGGCTAAGGTGAATCTCTTTCAAAATGGAGCTTTCTGATTATAATTTAATAAAAGAGAAAAATTATCTTACATTGGGAGGCTATATGGAATTTGGGATAATTGAGGATTATGCAGTAAGGATGGTAATGTTACTTGCCAAGGATAGAGAAAAAGTCTTTTCCAGAAATGAGATAAGTGAGGCCATGTTGATTCCGATAACGGTTCTTGCAAGAATCGGGCAGACCCTTGAGGCTGCAGGGATTGTGGAGATTCGCAGGGGAAAAAGAGGTGGTTATAAACTTCGGAAACCCCCTGAGAAAATCACCCTTCTTGAGGTTCTGGAAAGCTTTATCGGGAAGATAGCCATAAACAAGTGCGTGGATAACCCAAAATTTTGCGTAAGAGAGGGTATCTGTCCAGTCAATCGCATCTGGAAGGATGTAAACGAAAAGTTCAGGGACCTTTTGAAGGTAGATTTTAAGACCCTTCTGGAGATGGAGAAATCTATAGGCCAAGAAGGGACCTCTCAATGAAAAATTTCCTTATCCTCAGGCATGGTCCTATTGCAGAGGAGTATCGCAGGGTCTTTTACGGGCAGATGGATGTCCCCTTATCAGCAGAGGGGGAGAGGCTTTCTTTAGAGGTGGTAAAGGAACTGAGAGAAATTCCCCTTCAGGGACTTTTTTCCAGTCCCCTTAGGAGAGCTTTATATCCTGCCGAGGTGCTTTCTAAGGAGAGAGAGGTCCCCCTTGAGATACGGGAAGAGCTTAAGGAGATAAATTACGGGGCCTGGGCGGGAAGACCAAGGGAAGAGGTTTACAGAGAACCTCTCTACTGGGAGAGGTTGAAAAGGGATTTCCTTTCTCCACCCGGTGGGGAATCTCTGAAGGATCTGAGAAATCGGGCCATAAGATTTTGGGAGGGTCTGAAAACCCTTGGAAAGGGAAACTATGCTATTTTCACTCACGGAGGTTTCATCCGGGCCCTGTTGTGCGAACTTTTAAACTTGGAAAGCTCACTTTTCTTTTCCTTTGAGGTCTATCACTTGAGGATACTTTTTATAACCCTCTTTGAGGATGAAGTCTTTGTAATTAAAGGAGTTAATCTTAAGGCGCAGGAAGTATCCGACCTTTTAAAGGCCTCTTACTGGTAAAGAAGCTCAATTTTAATTTGAGATTTTCGTGAAATAGCCTTATTTCTCTTTCCACCTTCTCACCCTTTAATCATTATCTCCTTCTCGTCAAGCCCTGTCTTTAAATCGATTCTCCACACAAGAAAGCGTATTTCAAATCTTCCCTTCTCGGTTATGGCACCAAGCCTTTCTATGACCTGCAAAACCCCCTGAAGATAGTCATCAAGATTGCCAGTTTCAAGCTTAAGGAGATAGAAATAACACCAGAGCCCTGCGACAAGGTCAAGTAGGGCCTTAAGCCTTTCATCATCGGTTCTTTTATTTAGCTTTGGCTTGCGTAGAAAATCAATAAACATCCAAAGAATACGCAACCTACGGGTTGAGGCTACCAGAAGAACCAAAGGAACCACAATTTTGTGAAAGTTTCCAAACAGCAATGATGAGTCAATCCCGTAGAGGGCTGAGAAAAATCTTTTAATTTTTCAACAATATGGGTAAAATGTTGCAAAAATTAAATATGGGATTACCCTATGAGAGCTTAAAATTCATTCAAGGAGGAGGGGGTATGCGTTGGTTAATGTGCTTTTTTGGAGTGCTTTGCCTTTTCCTTTTGGTTTTCACTATCTCCGGGGTTGCCTCTGAGGCTCCTCCTCAGATAATTGAGGGAGGATCTGGTTTCCCCTGGTGGGCTTGGCCACTTTTGCTTTTTATCGTGACCTTTGTTCTCGGAATTATTGCGGTGCTTGGTGGAGTAGGTGGTGGAGTTCTCTTTGTGCCCATTGTAGGTGGTTTTTTTCCCTTTAATCTTGACTTTGTTAGAGGTGCAGGACTGCTGGTGGCTCTTTCAGGGGCCTTAGCTGCAGGTCCGGGTCTTTTGAGAAGAGGTCTTGCTGATCTGAGGCTTGCCATTCCTCTTGCCCTTATTGCCTCAGCCAGTGCCATTGTGGGGGCTATGATCGGGCTTGCCCTGCCCAAAAATGTGGTAAATACCCTGCTTGGTTTAACTATCCTTGGAATTGTGGTTATCATGTTTACTGCCAAAAAATCTGAGTATCCTGAGGTAAAAAAGGCTGATGCCTTATCGCAGGCCCTGAGAATATACGGGGTTTACTATGAACCAACCACAGGAAAGGAGGTGGAGTGGAAGGTGCATAGAACCCCCCTGGCACTGTTACTCTTTGTAGTGATTGGTGTCATGGCAGGAATGTTTGGACTGGGAGCTGGTTGGGCCAATGTTCCTGTTTTAAATCTCCTGATGGGTGTTCCCCTTAAGGTGGCTGTCTCTACCAGTAAATTTTTACTTTCCATAACGGATACCTCAGCAGCCTGGATCTATCTCAATAGTGGTGCCATTATTCCCATGATAGTGGTTCCGTCAATAATCGGCATCATGCTTGGCTCTATTGTGGGTGTTAGAATCTTAGCAGTAGCTAAACCCAAGGTCATTCGCTGGGTTGTTATCTTGCTACTTACCTTTTCAGGGCTAAGGGCCCTTTTAAAAGGTTTGGGAATCTGGACTTAAAATCTACTCAAGGAGGAAGGCCATGACAAAAGAGATTAAACCTTCAGAGGAGCAGGTTTCTTATGCAGTAATCTTAGATTGGGGGATGAAATTGGGGTTAATTGGAATAATCCTTACCTTTGTGGTTTATGTCCTTAATATCTTTCCTCCCTATATACCCTTAGAGGAGCTTGGGAGATACTGGAGTCTGAATGTGCACAAATACTTAGAAATTACAGGAATTCAGCCTGGCTGGGCCTGGATGGGGCTCCTTTCTAAAGGGGATTTCCTCAATTTTCTACCCATTGCCTTTCTTGCAGGTTTAACCATCCTTTGTTACATAAGGATTTTTCCCATCCTTTTAAAGAAAAAGGACTATACCTATGGAGTCTTGGCTATTCTTCAGATTTTGATACTTCTTTTAGCGGCTTCTGGAATTCTCAAGGTAGGTGGTCACTAAGATTTTGCATAAGTGCCCGTTCTTTTTAGAAAAATTTCTATTATTCTGCAAAAACCTACGCGGGCAGAAGGTCCTGCGGCTACCTGATTTGTGTCCTTTGATTCTTAGCTTTCTGGTAGCCGCAAGCTTCAGCTTGCGTGGGGTTTTGGTTTAAAGGGCTTGCGCCTACCACAAAAATAATTTTGCAAAGAGCTCAAAAATAAACACCTTTTTTGCGAAAATTTTAAATCCAATACAAAGTCTAAAATTTAGTGAACTCATACCAGTTTTTGAAAAAAGTTAAAGTTGCATTATAATTCTCTTTAAGGCTATTGGGGCCTGTGCGACGGATCCCGGTGAACCCCGCC
>CAYTDX010000014.1:0-5224 GCA_964436655.1 uncultured Caldimicrobium sp. | reverse complement strand
GGCTGGTGCCCCTCCCGGGCTTCAAACCCGGTGCACCCCCAAAAAGGGGTGGGTGGGTTCAATTCCCATACGCCTCCGCCATCCCTTTTGTCCCTTCAGTCAGGGAGCTGGCCTGAATTCATGGTAAAGAAAGTCCTCTGTCTAAGCCTGATTCTGATTTTTTTAATACAGACTCCCCTTCTGGCTCTCATTTCCCTTGAAGAAGAAGAGAAAATCGGAAGAGAGGTTCTACAGGAGGTCTCCAGGAATCTTGAAGTAATAAAAGATGTGGAGGTCCAAACTTATGTGAATCTTCTCGGGGACCTGCTAGCCAAAAAAGGGGTCGCCTTTAGCCCCTTTATTTTTCGTTTTTTTGTAATCAAAGACAGGACCTTTAATGCCTTTTCCGTTCCCGGAGGTTATATCTTTCTTAACACAGGTCTTTTTGATTCCCTTGAGAGTGAGGACGAACTTGCTGGTATTATGGCTCATGAAATGAGTCACAATCTGGCAAGACATGTAGCCAAAAGGATCGAGTCCATAAAGAGAATGCAAATTGCTACCACAGCAGCCACCCTTGCGGCTATCTTTCTTGGGGGTGGACAGGCCGGGCAGATTGTAGGAATTACAGGGACTGCCCTTGCCCAGACCAAGCTTTTGGCTTACAGCCGTATGGATGAGGAAGAGGCTGATCGCATGGGCTTTGAGATCCTTATCAAAGCAGGGTTTAATCCTCAAGCCATGGCCAGAGTCTTCCAGAGACTTGCCAAGGAAAGCTCCTTTGCGATAGAGCTGAACTATCGTTATCTTCTCACCCATCCCCTGCCTCAGGAGAGATTAAATTATCTCCAGAATCTGGCAGAAAAAAGTGCTATCCCCTTTAAGGATCGTTATTCCCTATCCGGAGATCCCTATTATTTTCAGAGATTAAAGGCCAGGATTAGGGGGCAGGCTGAGGATGCCAGTGACCTGATTCTTACCTTAAAGGCACAGCTTCGGGAAAGGGATGAGCCCTTTTTACACTATCAACTTAGCATTGCCCTTATGGAAAGTAGATTTTTCATTGAGGCTGAGACTGAACTCAAGACCGCTTTAAAAGGGCTTCCCCCTAAGGATTACTTTAGTCTTGATCTTTCGGAGCTTTATTTTCAAAAGGGAGATTTTGTAAGGGCTAAAGAGATCTTGAGGACCCTTTCTTTTGCCGAGAAAGGCCTTGGAGAGATCTTAGAACTCAAAAGAAAATATCTTTTAGCCCGGGCCTATTCGGAGACAGGAGAGTTAAATCAGGGGTATCAACTCTTTAAGGCCATAGAAGAAAATAAGGTCATTAAGCAGGATCCCTATTTTTATTACCACTTTGGTTTGCTCTGCTCTCGGATGGAACTTTTAGGGGAATCCCATTTTTATTTCGGCAAATACTATGAAAACAGAGGGGACTTTAAAACCGCCCTTTTTCACTATAAAAAAGCCCTTTCCTTTTTACAAAAAGACTCTAAAATGTATTTAGAGGCCGAAGGGAAGGTAAGGGACTTTGAAAAGGCCAAGGAAAAAAAGATATTGCCTTGAGGGGTTTAAACTCCTATTGGCTGTCTTATGTTTATTTATAGGAGTAGCCTTAGCAGGAGGAAGAACCATGAAAATATCCTCTCCGGCGATTTTAGATCAGGGGAAGATTCCCAGAAAGTATGTTATGCCGGGTGCTGGAGGCCAAAATGTCTCACCCCCTCTTAAGTGGGAAGGCATCCCTGAGGGAACCAAATCTCTTGTCCTTCTTTGTGTTGACATTCATCCCGTTGCAAGAAACTGGATTCACTGGATAGTGATTAACATACCACCAGGTATAAGTGAATTCAAAGAAGGTGCCTCGCTCAAGATGATCCCCTCTCCAGCTAAGGAGTTAACCAATTCTTACGGCTTTAAAGGATGGGGAGGACCCCAACCCCCTCTAAGGACTGGGGAACATCCTTACATTTTTAAGCTTTTTGCCCTTAAGGTTTCAGAGATTAAGCTTCCGGAAAGACCAAACTATGAAGAGATTCTAAAGGCGGTTAAGCCACATTTAATAGCTGAGGCTGAATTTACAGGCTATTATGGAAGGTAAAGGAGGGCGGATGGAGAAGGCCTTAGCAACCAAAAAGACCCACCAAATCAGGGTCAAAAAACCCTTCCTCTTACCGAGAGGGGAAAAGATCGTTTGCCCCTTCTGCGGAAATTCCGAAGAGTTTTATGATATTATTGAAAATGCAACCTTCTATGTGCATTATCTCCAAACCGAAGAGGGACACCTTGAACCCGTTGAAGAAGAGGCAGAGGTCCTTGGGCCAATTAAGTTTTACTGCGGCTCCTGTCATGCCGATCTTACCTACCTTAAAAAATAGGTCTGCATGTCCCCTTTTTATGTTATCACTTCCTATCAATCCCTTTTAAAAAACTTTTCCCTTTTAAAGTCAGGGGACCTTATTTTAACAAGGATACCTGTAAGGACAGATAACTTCCATCTTCTCTTAGACCTGCAGGCACGAGGTGTAATCTCCCTTCCCTCTTTCCTTTCACAGATTTTAAGTGCCTCAAAGGTAGCTCAGGCAGAGATCTTGAGAGAGTATATGCCTCCTTATACCTATGTGATAAAAAATCAGGTCTCCCTTCTTCAGGTTATGCAAAATCCACCCCCTTATGCAAGGTTTGTGACCAAAAAGGATCAGGCCAATTGTGGCTTAGGAGTTAAACTCTGGAGAGATCTTGAGGAGCTCTTTAATCATGCCGGGACCGCGTCCCTTGAGTTTCCCTTTGTCTTACAGCCCTTTTTTGAGGACTGGAGGGATTTAAGAGTGGTTGTTCTGGGGGACCTTTATGTGGAGGCCTACTGGAGAGAGAATCCTGACAATTTCAGACAAAACCTCTTCTTTGGTGGGAAGTCAACCCCCCATAAATTAAAAGAGGAGGAGAGGCTTTTTTGTAAGAGGGTGATGGAAAGGGGAAGTTTCCCCTTTGCCCATCTTGATCTGGCCTACATTGAAGGAAGAGGCCCCTATCTTACTGAAATTAATCTAAAAGGTGGTATAAAAGGGGCCTCTATTCGTCCTGATGAATACGAAAGGATTCTTATGAGGATAAGGGAGGAGTTTTTCAATTACTGGAAAGAAGGCCATCAACCCTTTGAAACTCTCTAACTTATTTTTTTATTCCTTGATCCTCTTCCCTTTACCTCAATTCCCGTGCCGTAGCAATTTCCCGGTATCCACAGGACCTTTAGCCCGCGTAGGTTTTCAAAAATAAAAAACAGGCCAAAATTTTGTAAGGGTCTCTCTAAGTCTCTTCAAGGGCAGGTAAAAAATACATTTTTATAATACTTTCCCAGTCAAGTCTATTCAGATAGAGTTGGCACTTTTCATATAGAAGTCTTCTTTCTCTTTCGCTTTTGGGCAGTTTTTTGAGGATAGCTTCGGTATTTTTGGCTATAGCCAGCTCTTCAAGGACCTCTCTTTTGTCAGAGGTCAAGTTTAACAGGACCTCTTCCGGGAGGGCCTTTGCTATTTCAACAAAGTTTATAGCCACATAGGGTTTAAAGTCCTCTGGAAAGACCTTTTCAAGAAGATAGTAGACCCCGCAGGAGGTTGAAAGGAGAGAAAGTCCCCCTGAAGGGAGGACTTCAATGTGAGAGATTCCAAAGGGCTCATAAACGGAAAAACCGAGCTCGGCATCACTGGCCAGTTTTAGATCGCGGGTGGTTATATCTTCAGGGAAGTCAATTCCACACTTTCTCTTAGAAAGACCAAATTGATTGATAAAGATGGCCTTGATGGCTTGAGAGCGGGAGTTAAACCTTTCAATCAACTGATAGATATCAATTTCATAACCGATAAGATCAGGCCAGCCGATGCGGTGTTCAAAGGGCCAGCCATACTCACTAACCATTCTATCAACAACATCAATGGGCCTTCCCTGTGAAACCTGAGAGGCAAGCAGGAAGTAAATGGCCTTTAGACCAGCCTTATGCAGCGGGGTATCCAGAAAGGATAGGAGCTTTATGTCCCTCCATACCCCTTTACTCTTTACCAATCTGCAGGCATGAGATAAGATAAGGTCAACCCTTTCACAACCCTTTTGACTCAGACATCGGGAAAATTTTTGCCGGCTCTGTTGAACCTCCTCATAGGCAATGTGGTCAAGGGGAAGTCCGTTGTAAACGACTTTGAGTTTAGAGGAATCGACCTCGGGAACTAAAAATTTATACTCCTCAGCTACCAGGTCCCCTACTGCAAAGATTCTGTCAAAGCGGTGGGCCAGTTTGACAAGGGGAGTCCTATACCAGTCCATCTGGGAACCAAAGACCTCTTCAAGGCCCTTTTCAGTATTCTTGGAGTTCTCAAGGAGATTGTAAAAGGCAATGTCGTGGCCTGGAAGATCCTCCACAATTCTTCTTACTGGGGCTACCTCATGGGCATAGAATATCCTCAAATGCCTTTCTGGATTGAATTCCGGGTGGAGTTCAAGGGCAAGAAGGGAGGGTATCCCCATGTATTCGTGTCCAAAGTGATAGAATCTTTGTGCCTTTGGATAAAGGAGTTTTAAAAGTTCGTAATAGCAGATACCTATTCTGAAATATTGTTCATAGTCCCAGTCCCGTTCATATTTATCCGAGGGTAGGTCAAATCTTTCCCAGAAGAGGTATTTCAGATAGGTCACCTCTTCCTTTTTCATCTGAGTTATATCAATTAGTAATACATCCACTTTGGCCTGGCGAGAGGGATTGAGGTCGCTTATGAGGCGTCTTTTTCCGTAAACTATATGGATGTTATATCTTTCAAGGATGGGGCTAAAGAGTTTGCCAAAATGGCCGGTGTCATAGTTATCCCGGCTTGAGTAATAGACAACCCCGTCTTTTCCGAGCCGAGTTGAGGCAGAGCCTATATATTCAAAAAGAGGGCCGTAAAAGAGGGTCTTTTCAAAAAAGTTTTGGTAGCAGGGAGCTGTGCAGAGCCCTGTAAGAACCTCCCCGATCCCACCAATTTTGTATAGGGCCTCGTGGGAAATATGAATAGCTACTTTCATAGATTTAATCCTCAGAAAAAAAGCCTATTCCTTTGAGTATCATAAAGGAGGATTGGTTTTTGTCAACGCCCTATATGAGTTGCATAAGGTGTTGCGTAAGTTTCCTTTCGTTTAGAATAAATTTTTATTACACTGCAAAAGCTTACGCGGGCTAAAGCCCGCGGCTACCTAATCTATGACCCTTGATTTTTGG
>CAYTDX010000013.1:0-22291 GCA_964436655.1 uncultured Caldimicrobium sp. | reverse complement strand
TTTTGATATAAAACTCCGGTCTACATGCCTCAGAAAGAAACTGGGCAAAGGGTCTGAAAAAGTTTCCAATGATAAGCCCTAAGGCTAAGGCAAAGATAAAACCTCCCTCTCCAGTCAACTTTAGAGCCCAGGAAATGTTAAATTTCTTTGGGTCTGTTGCTGCAAAATAGGCATAATGACCAAGTAACCAGCAGAGATAACTTAACCAGAAGATAAAGAAAAAGCCCACCACAAATTTACCCACATTAGCTCCTAAGAGATAGGCCCCAATGGCAAGAATAATCGTTAAGAAGATATAGGTAAGAACAAGAGAGGCCAATCCAGAAAGCCCTTTTTTCTCGTAGGTCTGTCCAACCTGATATTGGGTAGGATCCTCCACAGTCACGGTTTGTTCCTTACCCTCTTTGGTTTTAAGGGTAAGTTTGTTTCCCTCAATCTTTACTATTTCACCCTTGATCCCCTGATACTTTTTTCCCACAGGACCTATAGCCTTTTCGATCTGGAGCCATTCCTTAGTACTAACTACCCAGCCAAAGGGATCTATTCCTTTGTAGGCAAGAAGCGATACAAGAAACAAAACAATGGCTAACCAGAAAGCCAACCAGTCCTCATTTAACACACCCTTCTTTGTTTCTTCAGTCATAACCTCACCTCCTCTTTAAGGGTTTTTGGGTCTTTAAAAACCTCTATTAACTAAAACTTCAGCCCTTTCCTATCATGGCCTTCACCCCCTTTCAGGATTTTTAAGCAGTCCTATTGTTCTCACCTTCCTATCTTCTCTTTTGTCCACTCTCATTGGCTTGAGCTCTTTAAAAATATCAGCAATCCCTCTCATTGAAACACTTGGTGTTTTTTTATAAGAATTGCAAGGAATGTGCCAGAAGGAGGGGCCCTGAAATCAAGGTTTAGCGATTTCCCCCTGTAACTAATTCGGAATCTTACCCGATCTACAATGTTACCAAAAGGTAACAAAAAATCTTGACAAATTTACTAAAGGATTTATAATTTTATATTGAATTTTTGAGGAGGTCCTGCTTATGGAGCTTAGTAGAAGGCAGTTTTTTAAAGTTCTCGGGGGGTTAACGGCCCTTACCCTTTCGCCCAAAAAGGGATCAACCTATCAGGGGAGATTTGCTACCCTGATTGATCTGACGCGCTGTGATGGATGTAAGGATGAGCCTATTCCAAGGTGTGTGAAGGCCTGTAGAGAGGAAAACAGTCACCGCTTTCCGGAACCGCAAAAACCCATTCAGCCCTACTGGCCAAGGAAAAATTATGAAGACTGGTCTGAAAGGAGAGACAAAATTGATACCCTTACTCCCTATAACTGGCTTTTTATCCAGAAGGTTGAAGTAGAGGGAAAGACTCTCTTTATTCCGAGAAGGTGCATGCACTGTGACTCGCCTCCCTGTGTTAAGGGATGTCCCTTTGGGGCCTTATCCAAGCAACCCGAGGGGAACACAGTCATTGATCATTCTATCTGTTTTGGGGGAGCAAAATGTAGAGACCTTTGCCCCTGGCATATTCCTCAAAGACAGGCAGGTGTTGGAATCTATTTAAAGCTTATGCCTAAACTTGCAGGTGGAGGGGTGATGTATAAATGTGATCTCTGTGATGGAAGAATCAAAAGAGGAGAAGAACCAGCCTGTGTTGTTGCCTGCAGAGAGAGACTGAAAGACGGAGCGGTTTACAGGTTCGGGCCAAGGGAGGAAATCTATACTGAGGCCAGAAGGAGGGCTGAAATGGAGGGCCTTTATATTTATGGAGATACCCAGAATGGAGGAACCTCAACCCTCTATCTTTCAGCCGTTCCCTTTGAAAAGATTGAGGCCAAACTTAAAGAGCTTAAAGCAAGATTTCAGATGCCTGTTAAGGTCAGAAATCTCTACAGGGAAGAGATCAATCCTCTGGGAAAGTTAGTTCTTGGAGCAGGGGTTGCTGGGGTTTTGAGCGGGCTGTTTGGGGCCTTAATTAGCAAAAAGAACGATAGGGAGGGAGAGTAAAATGGGAAGAAAGATTAAACGCTACGGTGGCCTGATTCGGCTGGAACACTGGATGGTTGCTATCTCTGGGATAATGCTTATATTTACAGGTCTTGGCTGTCTACCTCTCTTTAAAAGATATTACATTACCGAGCTTCCCGGATTTACCTGGACGGCAAACTTTTATACCGTGACCAAACTGCATTATCTCTTTGCTATTTTCTTTACCTTTGCCGTGCTTTTCCATATTTTCTATCACGGATTGAAGGGTAACTTTGGGCTTCTCCCCAAGAAGGGAGATTTTGTAGCCTCTCTGAAGATGATCCTTGCCTCCTTTGGTCTTGCCAAGGAACCGCCCTCGGATAAATGGCTTCCTGAACAGAGATGGGCCTATGTGGGAATTGGGTTAATCACCTTAGCTGTCCTTATAACCGGGGTTATAAAGGTTTTGAAGAATCTTGAATGGGTCTATCTGGGTCCGAGGATTGAGTCCACAGTAAATCTCCTGCACACGATTTCAGGAGGATTGTTTATCCTGCTCTTTTTTATCCATCTTTTCTTTGTTTTGGTAGTTAAATCCAACTGGAGCCTCCTTAAGGCCATGTTAACAGGTTATGTGGATGAAGAATATGTTAAACACAGGCATTCCCTGTGGTATGAGAGGATAAAGAGAAAACTTCAGTAAGATTCTAAGCTTTTTAATTTTTGCCAGAGGGTCTTTCGAGAGATCCCGAGCCTTCTTGCAGCCTCACTTTTCTTGCCTTTGCATTCCCTCAGGGTTTGATAGATTATTTCCCTCTCTAAGAGGGCCTTACATCTCTTGAAATCCCTAAGAGGCTGAATCTCGGATCTCCTGGGGAGAAGGTCCTCAGGTAGCTCCTTCAGCGTGATGAGGTTATTTTGTGAAAGGAGAACCGCTCTTTCTATCAGGTGTTTGAGCTCTCTAACATTGCCGGGATAGTCGTAGCTCAGAAAAAACAGATAGGCCTCCTGAGAGATCTGGGGAAGGGGTTTTCCGTGTTTTTGGGCAAAGAGATGGAGAAAGTGTTGGATAAGGGAGGGGATGTCCTCCTTTCTCTCCCTTAAGGGGGGAATCTTCAGGGGAATTATATTTAGACGATAATAGAGGTCATCTCTGAATTTCCCCTCTTCCACAAGTTTTTTGAGGTCCCTATTGGTTGTAAAGATGTAGCGGGTGTTTACCCTGACCTCTCTTTTGGAGCCAAGGGGATAAAAGGTGTTGGTTTCAAGCACCCGGAGCAGTTTAGGCTGGACAGTAAGGGGGAGGTCACCAATTTCGTCTAAGAGGATGGTTCCCCCATTTGCCAGCTCAAGCTTTCCCTTTTTAGATTCAGAGGCTCCTGTAAAGGCACCTCTCTCAAAGCCAAAGAGTTCAGCCTCAAAGAGGGTCTCCGGAATGGCGGTGCAGTTGATTTTAAGGTAGGGTCCGTCCTTTTGGGGAGAGAGTCTGTGAATGAGGTCAGCCACAAGCTCTTTACCCGTTCCAGACTCTCCGTAAATCAGGACAGGGATATCGGACCTGGCAATAATTTCAATTTTTTCTTTGAGCTCCTTTATGGCCTTACTCTCCCCGATCAATTCCTTGGTCTTTTCATCTGCAGGTAAGGTCTCTCTAAGCTGTTGTATCTCCCTTTCCATCTTTCTGAATCTCAAAAACTTCTCTATGATAATGAGAAGTTCTTCCTCCTGAAAGGGTTTGCTCAGATAATCAAAGGCTCCATCCTTTATAGCCTGCACAGCGGTCTTGACCTCTGCGTAAGCGGTAATAATGACCACTCCGGTTTCAGGAAAGTGCCCTTTAATCTCCTTAAGAAGCTCAAGGCCATTGAAATCAGGAAGTTTAAGATCCAGGATTACCAGATCAAAAAACCCTTGAGTTAGAATTTCTAAGGCCTTTATTCCTGTCTCACAGACTCTGACTTCAAAGCCATGGGCGGAAAGGATACCCTGTAGGGCAGTTCTGATAAGGAGCTCGTCATCAACTACCAGGATGCGAATTTTCTCTGACAGGGGCATTCACCTCTCCCGTAGGGAGTTCAACTATAAAATTAGCACCTTTGGCTCTTTCCTCAAGATAGATCTTTCCGCCGTGTTTTTCCACAATGGCAAGACTTACGGCCAGACCAAGGCCTGTGCCCTGACCGGGTGGTTTGGTGGTAAAGAAGGGCTCAAAGATCCGGGAAGCTATCTCTTTGGGAACACCTGGGCCTGTATCTTCAAAGGAGATAAGGATGAATTTATCCCTTTGGGAGGTCCTGATGGTTAAGGTCCTTTCAGGTGAGTTTTCCATGGCCTGAAGGGCATTTAAAAGGATGTTCAGAAAGACCTGTTCCATCTTTTCCCTATCCACGGTTATCTCAGGAAGCTCAGGATCCAGGGTTTTGATAACCCTGATTTTGTGTTTCTCCAAAAGATATGAGCTTAATTCCAGGAGATTTTCCACAAGGGTGTTAATGGAGACCTTTTCAGGTCTTAGCTCGGTTGCTCTGGAAAAGTTAAGGAGGTCTCTCAGGAGTCTCTGAATCTTTATTAGCCCCTGTTCAATTAGATTCAGGTAAAGCTGCCTCTCATCCTCCTTCAGGGTTCCCTTCTTTATTTGATTTAGCATAAGAAGAATACCAGATAGGGGGTTGTTGATCTCATGGGCAAGTCCGGCAGAGAGCTGGCCTATGGCTGCCATTTTTTCCGTTATAATGAGTCTCTCCTCCATTTTCTTTTTTTCTGTGATGTCCTCAAGGGTCTGGACTACCCTTATGACCTCTTTTTCCTGATTAAAGACCGGATAGAGGGAAACCTCATATATACTTCCCGCTTCAGTTTCTATGGTCTCTTTGACCTCTCTTTTTTCGTTAAAGACCTTATGGATGAGCTCAGCCTGGCACTTTTTGTATGGAAAGCCTTGGAAGGCCTGGTTAGAGATTTCAGGTTCACAGTCTCTATTAAGTAAGACAATAGGGTAGGTGATACTCTCAAACAGGGTCTCTAAGGTCTTTAGATTCTCCTGAAGGGCCCTTTGAAAGTGATAGAGATGATGAGAGAGCTCATTAAAGGACTCGGCTAATTCTCCGATTTCATCGGATCTTTGCAAGTTTAAGGGGCTGTTGAGTTGAATCTGACTACCCTTTATGGCTCTAAAGTGCTGGTTCATTTTTTTCAGGGGCTTTAGAATCAGGGTATAAAAGACCCCCTCCAAGGAGAAGAGCAGAAAGACTACAGATAAGAGACTAATAAGGAAAAGGGAAAAGGCAAGGTTTTTTATCTCTGAAAAGGCCTTTTCTATGGGATATTTGATGAGTTCTATTCCCATAAGATCGCCCTCTTTCCAGGGAAAATCCCTTTTTATATGGTATAATCTCACAAGGCCCTGAGGAGCGGATTCCAGCTTCTGATGGCAGACAAGACACATCTTTTCCACATAGATGGGTTTGGCTATAATCACATATTCCTGGTTTTTCCACTTAAAGAGACCCTGCCATTTGCCCCTGGAGAGATCCGTTGAAATCTTACGCATGAGCTCTTGATGAAAGTCCTGAAAGGCATTTTCCGGATTGATAGGATGAAAGGAGACCCGTTCAAACTCAACCTCCGGGAATCTATCTTTGAAATACCTGCTTACCTGCTTGCGGATGTGAGTTGTTGACATGGCCTCAAGGATAAAGTCTTCTTTATAGCCCTGTTCTCTTAAGATTCTGAATAAAACTGGTCTTAGGTCGTCCTTTACATATCTGCCAAGGGCTTCCATCTGTCCCATAACCATTTGCATCTTTTCAAAGGAGGATTTGATCAGACTCTCCCTGAGGTAAAAATAAAGCAGAGAGGTTTGTAAACTTATAAAGAGCACAATGATAAAAAGAAGGATCAGGAGGAACCTTGTAGAAAGGGATAATTTTTTCATTTTTAAGCCCCTCCCCTTTACATCTGCAAAAGATCGCTTATACTTTAATTAATATATCAGTTTAGGAGGTTTGCGATGAAAATCAAGCAGAAATTTCTCCTTCTCCTCTTAATATCCTTTATTCTTTCCTTCTGGGCCCTTCCTCAGCAAGCTAAGGCCACAAATTTTTCCTTCAGCACCTATGATGGGAAGAGGTATCAGCTGGCCGACTTTAATGGAAGATATGTGCTTTTGAATCTCTTTGCCAGTTATTGCCCACCCTGTATGGTTGAACTAAAGGTTTTTCAAAGGCTCCATGAGACCTGTGGCCAAAGGGGCCTTCAGGTTATTTCCCTCATGATTGATAAAGAAGGGGCCTCTCTGCTTCCCAGAATAGTATCTTCAAGAAATCTCACCTATCCCGTTGGTCTGGCCAATTCAGAGGTCCTTAGGGTTTTTAACGACTTTTCTATTACTCCCACCACTTATCTCCTTGATCCCAAAGGGCAAAGGATTGAAAAGTTTGTGGGTTACCATAATTATAGGGAATGGATAGAGAACCTCACCAGATATGTAAAGTGCAACTAAGGTAGGATTTCAATTGAGGGAGGCCCCTCTGTGACCTCTCCTACAAGAGAGAGGCTGTAAAAACCTCTTTCAAAGGCCCTTTGTTCCAGGATCTCCCTTTTATCCCTCGGGCAGGCAAGGAGGAAGCCCCCTGATGTCTGGGCATCTGCCAGAATAAATCTCTCGGCCTCCCCTATTGCTGGATGGAACCTGACGAGATTCTCGCAATAATTGAGATTTTCATAGTCTCCCTCGGGGATTATGCCCTGTTTGACAAAGTTCAGGGCCTCTTTGAAAAAGGGGATTTTCCTGAAATAGAAGATGAGTTTTTTTCCGCTGGCATGGGCAAGCTCTAAGGCGTGTCCTATGAGTCCAAAGCCTGTTATGTCTGTGGCTGTGGTAAGCCCTGTCTCTATCATCAATTCCGAGGGAATCTTATTCAGTTCTGTCATAAGCTCTATCATTCTTTTATAAATAGGGCTCTCTTCTGAGAAGAAACCACCTTTAAAGGCTGTAGCTAAGATACCTGTCCCTAAGGGTTTGGTAAGATAGAGGAGGTCTCCAGCTTGAGCCCCTCTGGTGGTGATAATTCTTTCGGGATGGACAATTCCCACCACCGCAAGGCCGTATTTGGGTTCAGGATCATCCACACTGTGCCCCCCCACAAGGAGGGCCCCGGCCTCGGTGATCTTAGATAGACCACCTTCAAGGATTCTTTTAAGTAATTCCCGGGGGAGCCCTTTTTTGGGAAAGCCTATAAGATTCAGGGCAAGCAGAGGTCTCCCCCCGGTTACATAGATATCCGAAAGGGAATTGGTGGCAGCAATTTGGCCAAAGACATAAGGGTCATTTACAACAGGGGTAAAAAAGTCTGCGCTAAAGACCAGGGCCATATCGGGAGTAAGTCTGAAAATGGCTGCATCTGCCCCGTATTCAAAGCTCTGAAGGAGGTCAGGATGTTGAGGCAGAGGGAGGTCCCTTAAAATCTCCGCAAGAAACTCCTGCGGTAGTTTGGCTGCTCAGCCGGAGGCCTTGACCATCTGGGTAAGCTTAATCTCTGGCACACTCACCCGGATCCCCCTTTATTTTAGAGACTCCATGCTCTATGACCTCCAGAAGATGGGGCATAATCTCCTTTAAGGCCCTGGGACTTCCCGGAAGATTGATGATAAGGGTTCCCTTTCTTGAGCCCGCAACCCCTCTGCTCAATGCAGCCCTTGGTGTTTTGGCAAAACCCAGATACCTTATGTATTCTGCAATCCCGGGGATCTCTTTATCTAAGATCTCCTTAGTTGCATCCGGGGTCACATCCCTGGGATGAACCCCTGTTCCACCGGTGGTCAGGATAAGATCAAGCTTGAAATCGTCGCACCAGCGCTTGAGAAGGGCGGAAATGGCCTCCTTCTCATCGGGAAGGATCTGATAAAGGGAAACCTCCCAGCCTTTTTCTTCAAGAAGATCTTTCAGGTATTTTCCCGACAGGTCCTCCCTTTCCCCTTTAGCTCCTTTATCACTTAGAGTGAGGATTCCACATCTCATTCTTCTTGGGATTTAGCCCCTGCTGAGGAGATTACCTTTTCTGCAACAAAGGGAGGTGCCTCTTCATAATGGGAAAATCTGCTGATAAAATAGCCTCTTCCACCGGTTAATCCATTGAGGGTTACCACATATTCAAGTGTTTCGGCAAAAGGAGCCTGAGCCCTTATTTTAGTCCTTTTGCCCTCTTTTTCAAGATTAAGGACCCTTCCTCTTCGGGAGTTAAGATCTCCTATTACATCTCCCACGGTCTCATCAGGTACATAGATCTCAAGCTCCACATAGGGTTCAAGAAGGACAGGACCTGCCTGCTCAAGGGCCTTTTTTAAGCACTGGATGGCAGCAATTTTGAAGGCAAGGTCAGAGGAATCCACCTCATGGGACTTTCCATCATAAAACTGCACCTTTACATCCACCACAGGGAATCCAGCCAAAACCCCCTTTTCCAGGGCCTCTCTGACCCCTTTTTCCACAGCCGGCACATAGTTGCGTGGGACATTCATACCCGTTAGGGTCTCCAGAAACTCAAAGCCTTTGCCTCTCTCTAAAGGAAAGACATTGAAGTGCACCTCGGCAAACTGACCCCTTCCACCGCTCTGTTTTTTGTGGCGATAAATTACCGCCTGAACAGGTTTTTTGATGGTTTCCCTGTAGGGAACCTTGGGGAGACTGGTTTTGACCTTTACCCCGTATTTTTCCTTGAGTTTTTCAATGGTTCTCTCAATATGAAGACTGCCAAGCCCGGATATGAGAAGCTCTCGGGTCTCTTCATCCCGGTAAAAATTGAGAGAGGGGTCCTCTTCTTTGATCTTGTTTATGGCGGAGCTGATTTTATCCTCATCTGCCCGGGTCTCAGGGTGAAGGGCCAGGGTAAACATGGGTTGGGGCATCTCAGGGACTGGAAGGGCCTCCTTGAGAGGTCCTGTTGAAAAGGTATCCCCGGTCTTTAAGGCTTCAACCTTGCTAAAGACAACCACCTCCCCTTCTTGAGCCTCCTTTACTGCCTCAAGGGAGTCCCCCCGGGGAAGAAAGATCTGGGTGTATTTTTCTTCTTTCCCTTGGGAGGTAATAATTTTACTATCCGCTTTGAAGGCCCCCTTTAGGATACGCCCGAAGGAGAGTTTGCCGGCATAGGGGTCATAAAAGGTTTTAAAGACAAAGCCATAGGCACCATCGGCATTTATCTGTGAAAGAGGCCTTTCGGGATAGAAATCAAAGAGTTTATTGAGGAAAAAGCTCAGGCCAAGTCCACTCTGAGCGGAGCCTATGAAAATAGGAATCATTCGCTGATTCTGGAGGTTGATTTTTATGCCCTCAATTAGCTCTTCCCGGGTCAAGGTGCCTTCTTCAAGATATTTTTCAATAAACTCATCCCTGGCCTCAGCAGATACCTCAAGGAGCTGATCATAGAGGGTCTGGATCTTGTTTTGATAGTCCTCTGGGGTGTCTTCGTAATTTATCTTCAGGCCATCCTCTTTAATAGTTTTTTTCTCCACCAGGTCAACAAGGAAGAGCGGGTGGGCGGTATTAAATCCATACATTACAGGAACCTGTAATATCTCCAGCATGTCCTGCAGATCGCAGATGGTCTGAGCCCATTGGGTCTTTTCGGCATCTATTTTATTTACAAAGGTTATCAGGGGAAGTTTTATCTCCCTTGCCATCTCAAAGATGCGATAGAGGTGATACTTAACCGGGGCAGTTGAATCCACAACGAGGACCCCCAGATCAGCGATAGCCATGGCCCACTTCAATTCTCCCACAAAGTTTTCATCTCCAGGGGTATCAATGAGATAAAAGGGTGTGTCTTTAAAAATTGTGCCATAGACCTTGATAGAAGAGGTGGTTTCTGTGGAGGGATTTTTGATTTTTTCCCCCATTTTGGTGAGGAGTTTTTCAATCATCAGGGTTTTACCACTTTCAGTTGCACCTAAAAAGGCCATAACCTTTCCCCTCATTTTGCCCTCCTTCTGCGGTTTATTTCTAAAAATTATTGAGTCCTCTACAAAAGTGGTTCTTTGGTAGCCAAAAGAACTTCGGGAAGAGATCTTTCAGTCAACCAGCGGGTTTTGGCTACCATAAAGACCCCCTTAACAATTTATAATATTGCAAGGTTCCCAAATTATTATTTTATGGAAATTTACAAAAAGGCAAGGGTGAAAATGGGATAATAGAAAGTTCAAAATCCAATGGCCCCTACAATTGCCTTGTTTTTTTTAAAGAGGTGAGTATAATTCTGGGTTAAGAACTATGAGGGGGTTGCCAATGGGCAAGCTTATAACATTCTTATTTGTTGGTCTTTTCTTTCTCCCAGCTTTGGCCCTTGCCTCAGCAGGGGAAGACCTATTTAAGGCCAAGGGCTGTAGTGGATGTCACTCCAAAGGCTATGATTCCTTTGCCCCTTCTTTACGAACCATTTCTAAGAGCTATTACAAAAGGAGCCAGGACTTGAAGGACTTTTTACAGGGTAAAAGGCCTGGATTAATCAAGGGTGAGCCAAAGACCATGAAGGGATTTATTAATATTACCAAAAGGCTCAGTGAAAAAGAGCTTTCTGCCCTTGTAGAATACCTTCTTTCCTTTTAGCCCTTCGTGATATATGAAGACCTCTTCTCCTTCTGGATTGCCTTCCTTCTCTGGGAGATAATCCCCCCAACTCTTTCCTGGGCGGCCCCTTTTTATTTAAAACTCACCCTATTCCTTTTCAAGGAGTTTTTCTTTTTCACCACTTTAGCTATCCTTGGTCTAAGAGTAGCACCAGCCCATGAAAAAAGCTCTCTCTTTATGGAGAGATTTTTCCTCTTTTTTTCCTTTGTTCTCTATAGTCTTGATCTTACTGTTTTTGGTTTAAAGGCCCTTTTGAGCCCCTATTATTTTTCCATTTTTCCGGTTCTTCTCTGGTTTTTCCATTATTATCTCTTGATCAAGATGGTATTTTATCGCCTCAGGACTGGCTATTTTAGAATCCTTCTTGGGCTGATTTTACCCTTTTTGATCCTTATCTTTGTGGACGAGGCCCTTGATTTTTTTAAGATCCACTTGCCCGGTCAATTTTTTCTGCTCCTCTTTGGGGTAATCTCTTTTTCCCCTTATTTTGTCATCAAACTCTGGCCGGTTAAAAGGCTTCCTGAGGGGACTGTAAGAGATATTATTGATAGATTTTTGAAACAGGAGGGACTAAACCTCAGGGACTATTACATCCTTCCCCGCATAGGTCCGAGGTTTTACACAGCTGGTGTCCTTGGATTTATTCCGCCTTTCAGGTATCTCTTCTTTTCATCGGGTCTTCTTGAGATAATGGGACTAAAGGAGATTCTTGGCATCTTGGCCCATGAGGCCGGGCACCTGAAAAAGAGACACGGTCTCTATCTCTTTGTGGTCCTTCTGAGTTTTCCCCTGTTTCTCTTAAATTCCCTGTATCTTTTTTTACTCCTCTTGAGCCTGTTTTTTAGTGACTCCAAGGGGCTGGAGGCCTTTTTAAAGGGTCCCTATGCCCAGGTTCTGGAGATCGGTCTCATAACCTTTCTCTTGGGGACCTCTCTTTTCTTTTTCAGGATAGTATTTGCCTATTTTCTGCGTTCCCTTGAGAGAGAGGCGGATTTGTATGCCCTTTTAAGAATAAAGGACCCCGAGCCCCTTACTTCTGCCCTCTACAAGCTTGGGGAGGTTACAGGACAGCTTTACAGAAAATCCTGGCACCACTATGGCCTTATGGAGCGTATTCTTTTTTTGAATTATGCCTTCAAGAGGCCCGGTCTGATCAGGGCTCACTCCATAAAATTAAGGAGGAGACTTCTTCTCTGGCTTTTGGGAAACCTTCTTGGTATGGGTCTTTTTGCCTATCTTGGGGCGGATATCCTGGAAAAAATCTTGAAAATTTTCTTCCCTTGAGTAAGTTTAAGGATTAATGCTCAGGCCACCCTATCAAAAATATGAGACCTTTTACATTTACGGCTTTAGAGAGGGACATCCTGCCCTCAGGGAGCTGGAGGACCCTGATCTCATCGGATACTGGGAGGAAGATGGCTTTGGTGTCCTCTTTTTTCATAGGCCCAAAGATGATCTGGTTGAGGCCTTAGTCCATAAATACGATCTCATCCTTGAAATTAAAGATATCGTTCCCTATACCCAGTGGAATGAGAGGCGAGTGCCTGTGCCCTTTGAGGTGGGTCCCTTTAAGATAGCCCCTCTCTGGTATGAGGGAAAATGGGATCTCCTCTTTGACCCCAGTGTGGTCTTTGGAGAGGGAACTCATCCCACAACCTCCCTTATGCTTCAAGCCAGCTGGGGTTTTTATAGAAAATTCGGTCTTCCTGAGAGTATCCTTGATCTGGGTTGCGGGTCCGGGATACTTACCCTCTTCTGGGCAAAGCTTGGAGGCAAGGTCAGGGCCATAGATATAAATCCCCTTTGTGTACGGGTGACTCAGAAAAACCTTGACCTGAATGGTCTCAGTGCCGAGGTTAGAGAGGGAGATGTCAGAGAAATAAGAGATTTTTCCTCGGAGTTAATCCTTGCCAATCTTTACAAGGGTCTGCTCCTTGATCTCTTTAAAAGGGATGAATTTTTCTCAGGTAAATACTATCTCCTCTCTGGATTTACTCTGGGGATGGAGGAGGAGATCAAAGAGGGCCTGAGGAATAAGCCGGTCAAGCTTTTAGAACGAAAACACCAGGAAAACTGGGTCTGTTATCTCCTATGTCGGATCTAATTTTAGCTGTTGATGTAGGCAATACAGCTACGACCTGTGGTGTCTTTGAAGAAGGGGGACTTTTGAGGGCCCTTTTCAGTTTCAAGACCGAGTCTGTGGTTTCCTCAGAGGAACTCTTAATCAGGGTAAGAGGGTTTTTGAGGCTTTATGGAATAGAGCTTAAGGACATCAAAGGTTTGAGCCTTGCCTGTGTGGTTCCTCCGGTTGAGGGCTACTGGGTAGAGATGGGTAGGAAGTGGTTGGCCAGAGAGGTTGTTGTGGCCTCCGTAAAGAGTGTGAAGATCCCCCTTGACCTTCATTATTCAGCCGAGGTTGGGGCTGATAGATTGGTAAATGCCCTTGGGGGCTGGATAAAATATCAAACCTCCCTTATTATCGTTGATTTTGGAACGGCGATCACCTTTGATTGCATCTCCTCAGAAGGTATCTATCTGGGAGGGGCCATTTCTCCAGGGTTAGTTCTTTCCATGGAGGCCCTATTTAAAGGGACAGCCAAGCTCCCGAGGATTGATCTGAGTGAGCCCCCGGAACGGGCAATCGGGAAGGATACCCTCTCTGCCCTGAAAAGCGGGCTTCTCTTCGGGTTTGCAGGCCTTACTGATACCATGATTGAAAGGCTCTCGGAAGAAATGCAGGATAATCCTCTGATAATTGCTACAGGAGGTCTTGCCCCCTATGTGGCCCCCCTTACCAAGAGGATTCAAAGGCTTGATCCCACCCTCACCTTAGAGGGCCTTTTCTACTTATGGAAGAATCGCTGAGCATCGGGATAATTCAACCCTCAAGTTCACCTGATCGTAAGCTTTTTGAAAGGGGCCTTGGGGTCTTAAGGCACTGGAAGGTCCCCTTTAAAAGTTTTGTAGATTTTGAAGAGGCTAAGGCCTCTCATAAGGCCTTTCTCCTTTATGAGCTCATGACCTCTTCCAGGTTCACCCACCTCTGGGCTGTAAGAGGAGGTGCAGGGGCTGTCAAGCTTTTACCCTATTTGGATGAATTTTTAAGATCTGAGACCACACCCTTGAAATATATCCCTCAACTTGTGGGATTCTCAGATATTACCACCCTGCACCTCTACATCTGGAAAAGATTCAAAAGAATCGGGCTTCACGCACCTATGATAGTCAATCTTCCCGAGCTTGATAAGAGGTGTCTTAAAATTCTCAGAGATTTATTGATAGAGGGGTCAAGAGGCTATAAAATCCCGGGGAGGAGTTATAGAGGTGGAATTGCAGAAGGGGTGCTCATAGGTGGCAACCTATCTATTCTGGCCAGTCTCTGCGGGACCCCCTATTTTCCTGAGGAAAGGGAGATCATCCTCTTTCTTGAAGAGACCAATGAAAGGCTCTATCGCATGGAAAGGGCCTTTCTTCAGATTATCTTGAGCCTTCCAGTGGGCTCTTTAAAGGGGGTTGTGCTGGGAGATCTGGGGAAAGTAAGGGCCGAGGATTTTTTAAAGGGGGTTGAGGAATTTATTCCCGAAGATGTCCCCATAGGTTATGCCTTTCCCTTTGGTCACATACCCAAGAATGTGCCCTTGCCGATTGGAGGTAGGGCCTGTCTAAAGGTCAGTCGCATCAAGGCAACCCTTCAGATTGCAGGATAATCCTTAATAAAAACTTAAATCTTTTTTGGAATAGGGCAAGTTGGCTGGAAGGCCCTTAGCCTTCAAAGGTTTCTTTAAATTTTTCAAAGAGCCTTTCAGGGTCCAAGCAAGGTCTTTCTTTACAAATATCAGGGAAACAGGGCCTACAGGAAAGGTTAAGATATAACAGCGTGAAGTCCTCCCCAAGGGGTGAAAAGATCACCTCATCTGTTGGCCCATAAAAGAGAAAGGATTTAATCCCCAGATAGGAGGCAAGGTGTGAGATACCACTGTCATTTCCCACATACAGGGTAGCCCTTTTGAGAAAACGGGCTATATCTACGATATTTAGACTATAAAATAGGTTCTTCTTTTGGTACAAAAGAGGGGTCTCAGCCTCTCCGGCAAGGTAAATTACTTCATACTTGAGCTTAGATAAATATTTCTCAATCCTTTCAAAGAGCTCAAGGGGTGGATTCTTTTTCGGTGAGCCTGAACCCGGGTGAAGAACCGCTAAAGATTCAACCCTTTTTTCCTCTTCAAAGAGGGGCAGTCTCAAAGAGTAGTCTGGTGGAAGGCCGAGACTCTCTAAATAATAAAGAGGAAGGGGGATCTTTCTCTCTGGAAAGGGTTTTACATTGCCTTCAAAGGAGATCAGTATCCTTTTATCAAAGGCCTCTTTATCAAGAAAAGAAAGAAATTCGGAGCTATAGATTTTATCAGCCCAGCCACAGAGATGGGCAAGCTCTAAGTAATCTTTATTTCCCACAAAGTGGACTTCACAGCCTCTTTTCTTGAGGACCTCGGCAATGGGAAAGGTGAGTAAGCTATCCCCAAGTCCCCCTCTCCGATAAAGTAAAACCCTCTCCATGGCAGGAATCTCTAAGACCTTGTAAAAGTTCCCTTTCTTTTTTGAAATTTTTATTATTCTGCAAAAACTTACGCGGGTTAAAGCTTGCAGCTACCTAATTTATGAGCCTAGATTTTTGGCTTTCAGGTAGCCGTGGTCCTTAGGTTGCGTGAAATTCTTTCGCAGGCTAAAGGTCTTACGGCTACCAGCTAATAAAAATAACACCTTTTGCGAAAATTTTAAATATGATAGAAAGTCTAAATTCCTTTTGCCTCATACAAGACCTTGTAAAAGGCTTTTTCTAAAATATAATGCTTATGACCAAAAATTAGTGGGTGGAAGATGAGAGACATTCCCTTTCTGGATCTTAAGCGGGCCTATACTGCATATGGAGAGGAGATAGAAAGGGCAGTTTTAGAAGTCCTGCGAAAGGGTATCTATCTGAATGGTCCTGAGACCTCTGCCTTAGAGGAGGAGCTTTCCTCTTATCTGGGGGTGAAATATGCCGTTGGGGTCTCTTCAGGCACTGAGGCCCTTTACCTCATTCTTAAGGCCCTTGATTTACCTCCTCAAAGCTGTGTCATTCTCCCGGCTTTTACTTTTATAGCCACCTCAGAGGTGGTAGTCAGGGCCGGTCTCAGACCTGTTTTTGCAGACATTGATAGCAGGACAGGAAATCTCTCTCCACAAGGGGTTAAGACCCTATATGATAGACTGATAGCAGAGGGCAAAGAGGTTTCAGCTGTGATTGCGGTAAGTATCTTCGGGATTCCTGCGGATCTACCTGAACTTGAGGCCTTTTGCCGTGAAAAAGGGCTCTATCTCATTGAGGATATCTGTCAGGCCTTCGGGGCTGAGATTTCCGGAAAAAAGGTGGGAACCTTTGGTATTGCCGGTGCTACCTCCTTTTATCCTACCAAAAATCTATCCTGCTGTGGTGATGGAGGCATGGTCTTTACCCGGGACTACGAGCTATACCAGAGGGTAAAGGTAATGAAAGAGCACGGGCAGACATCACCATACTTCTATGAATATCACGGGCTCAACGGAAGGATTGATGAGATCCAGTGTGCGATTTTAAGGGTAAAATTTAGATATTTTCAAAGGGAGCTTGAGCTAAGAAGACGCCTTGCAGAGCTTTACAACTCAGGCCTTAAGGCTCTTGAACCGGAACTTGAGATCTTGGAAGCCCCACCTCAGTCAACTCCTGCTCCTTCGCTCTATTCTATAAGAACAAAGGCACGGGACAGCCTCAGGGATTTTCTCACCCAGGCAGGCATTGGAACGCGCATCTATTATCCCCTGCCCCTTCATCTTCAGCCCGTCTATCAGGAACTGGGTTACAGGAAAGGAGATCTTCCTGCAACGGAAAGGTTCTGTCAGGAGGTCCTGAGTCTTCCCTTTTTCCCCTATTTAAAAGAGGATGAAGTAGAATATGTCATTGAGAAAATCAGAGGATTTTACAGGGGCTAAGTCAATGGAGATCAGGGTTTCAATCCCCTTTGAGCTCTTGAAGGAAAGGTATTTACCGGCTGTTCTGAAAAGGGGTCTTCAAATAGAGGTCTCCCTTAAGGCCGAGGTATTGGATAGCTTTGAGAGAAAAATTTTCAGGGAGCTTTCTTCCCTGTTAACAGAAAGGGGGCTAAAGCCCACGGTTCATCTTCCCTTTATGGATCTCTCCTTGGCTGCTCTTGATCCCTGGATAAGAAAGGTGAGTTTGAAGAGGCTTTGCCAGGGGATGGAGATAGCCTCTTTATTTGAGCCAGTTCTTTGCGTATTTCATAGTGGATATCATCCCGATTATCACAGGGAGCCTAAGGAGGACTGGAGAAAGCTCTTTCTTGAGGAGAGTTTGCCTGAGATCTTGAAAATTGCTGATGAGCTAAATCTTTCCTTAGCCCTGGAAAATGTCTTTGAACCAGAGCCGGAATTTGTAAAGCCCCTTTATGAGGCCTTTTATGGGCAGCTCTTCTGGTGCTTTGATCCAGCCCATGCCAGGGTCTTTTCAGAATGTGAGGAGCTACACTGGCTAAATATCCTTTATCCCTATTTAGCGGAGATACACTGTCATGACAATTTGGGAAAGTGGGATGACCATCTGGCTGTGGGGACGGGAATTATAAATTTTTCCGGTATATTCAGTTTCTTGAGGGCCAAGGATTTAGCACCTATACTTACCATTGAGGCAAGAAGGGAGGAGGAGGCCCTTGCCTCAATCAGATATCTTGAGGCCCTAAGGAGCCATTGATGTTAAAGTGACTTTTGTGGACTGATATTTTTGAGATTTTTCGGGTATAAAATCTTTTTTGATCCGGGCTAAAGCCTGCGGCTATCTGAGGGGAAAGATGATAATTGATTTTGCCAAGAGCACCTTAAAGAAATCAATACTTATAGGGCTCTCCCTTTTAGCGATCTCCCAGGGGCTCTGGGGAGCAGTCTTGCCTGAAGAAATGCCCCTTTCTGAACATATTGAGAATGTAGAGGTCCTTCCCGCAGAACTTGTGAGACACCTTCCCATGGATGTTAATTCCCAGATAGCCTATTTTGTGAAGTACTATACCACAGAAAAGAAGGAGGTCCTTCAGAGGTGGTTTAGGCGTTGCGGTCCCTTTTTGCCTTACTTTAAGATAATCTTTAAAGAAGAGGGCCTTCCTGAAGACCTGGTTTATCTTGCCCTGGTGGAAAGTGGATGTAATCCCTTTGCAGTTTCTCGGGCCGGGGCTGTGGGGATCTGGCAATTCATAGAGAGCACAGCCCGGCTCTATGGCCTGAAGATAGATTACTGGATTGATGAAAGAAAGGATTTTATCAAGTCCACCTATGCAGCGGTCAGATACCTTAAAAAACTCTATGAGACCTTTGGGGACTGGAGACTTGCAGTAGCAAGCTATAATGCCGGTGAGGGAAGGGTATCCCGAGCTTTAAAGGCCAGAAATTTTGCAGATTACTGGAAGGTGATGATGAGTGGAGCCATTCCCTTTGAGACCTTTGCCTATCTTCCCCAGTGGTTAGCTGTCTCTATTATAATTAAAGATCCCCAAAAATATGGCTTTTTGCCTGTTATAGAAGACCCCTGGGATTATGTGGAAGTCAAGGTGCCTGGAGGCCTGGATTTAAGGGTTCTGGCTCTTTCCGCAGAGATTGATTATGAAGTACTGAGAAAGCTCAATGCAGAATTGAGAAGGGAGTTTACCCCACCTGGGGAACTTTATCCTCTCAAAGTTCCCATTACTTCAGCCGATAAATTAATGGCCAACCTCAAAAGGCTTGAACTCAAAGAAATTAAGGTGAACACTCCCTCAGGCGAGGTCTTTCTCTTTGTAGGACCTGAAGCTCTCTTTATTTCAAGAACCCTTGATCAAAAGGAGGATTCCTCAAAAAAGAAGGCCTCAAAAGCTACCTTTGAGAGGACCTCCCAAAAGACCTCAAAAAAGATCTCAAAAAAAGCTACCAAAAGGAAAAAAAGATAGAGGAACTGTTAGGCCTCCTTGGGAGGAGAGAATAAGAGTGATCAGTAGCCTCAAGACCTTTAGCCTGTGTCTACCTCACGCAACCTAAGGGTTGCAGATACCTTGAAATCAGATGACTCAGAATGGGGTTAAGGTAGCCGCGGGCTTTAACCCGCGAAAAAATCTCACGCAACCTAAAGGTTTCGGCTACCAGAGACCTAAAAAGAACCATAATTTGGTAAAGGTCTCATGATTAATTTAGGGAATTCTTGAGCCTCTCAAGAAAGGCCTCAGCCCTTTCAAGGTTTTCAAAGTGAAAGATAAAACAGGGCCTTTTTTTCTTGAGGATTACTTCAACCTTGGTGCCAAGGAGTTGGCTTAGCTCCTCAGAGAGGGCAAGGAGGTCCGGATCAGGCTCCTTTCTCTTAGACTTAACAGGTTCGGCCCTTAATTTTTCCACTAATTTTTCAGTCTCTCTAACCGAGAGGCCCTTTTCATGGACAAGTCTCCGGGCCTGAAGCTGGAGCTCCTCTGTAGGCAGAGAAAGTAAGGCCTTGGCATGCCCAACGGTTAACCTTTCTTCAAGGAGGTCATCCTGGACTTCCTTAGGGAGTTTAAGGAGTCTTATGAAGTTGGCCACAGTTGCCCTGTCTTTTCCGACCCTTTCAGCCACCTCTTCCTGGGTATAACCAAATCTATCCATAAGATTCTTATAGGCCAGGGCAATTTCCATAGGGTTTAGGTCCTTTCTCTGCAGATTTTCCATTACCGATATGAGTAAGGCCTCTTCATCGGAAAGCTCTTTAATCACCACGGGAATGCTTTTAAGCCCAAGTTTTTTGGCTGCCCTGAGCCTTCGCTCCCCGGCCACACATTCATAAAGCCCCTCGGTTACCTTCCGCACAACTATGGGCTGAAGAATCCCCCTTTCCTGGATTGATTTTAGGAGCTCCTGAAAGGATTCATCCTCTTTAAAGGTTATCCTTGGCTGATAACTGAAGAATGTAACAGCCTCTACTGGAAGTTCTGTGAGCTTTTCTGAACTACTCAACTCGGGAATGAGCTCGGAAAGCCCCTTTCCAAGGGCCTTTCTTTTGATTTTGAGGGCCATCTTTACTCCTTTATAAGGGGTGGAACAAATTTCAGAGAAAGCTCCTTTTCCAGTTGATAGGCCAGACTCAAGACCAGGTCGTCCTGAAAGTTTGCCCCAATAATCTGGGCTCCTACAGGAAGGTTCTGAGAAGTTAGCCCTACAGGCAGACTCAGAGCAGGTATTCCGGCAAGATTAACAGGGATAGTAAATATATCGGAAAGATACATCTGAAGCGGGTCCTCGGTCTTTTCCCCGAGCTTAAAAGCCGGGGTAGGAGTGGTAGGAGCAAGGAGGAGATCTACCTCCTGAAAGGCCCTTTCAAAATCCTCTTTTATCAGGGTTCTAACTTTGGAGGCCTTGAGGTAATAGGCATCATAATAACCAGCTGAGAGGGCATAGGTTCCAAGCATGATCCTTCTCTTCACCTCTTTTCCAAAACCAAGGCCCCTTGATTTTTTATACATCTCAAGCAGGTTTTTGGCCTCGGCCCGGAACCCGTACTTTACGCCATCGTATCTGGCAAGGTTTGAGCTTGCCTCAGCCGGAGCAATGATGTAATAAGTAGCCAAGGCATATTGAGTATGGGGAAGACTGATCTCCTTAAGGGTGTGTTTTTTCTTCAGGATATGGATGACCTCATCCAGGACCTTTTGAATATCAGGATCAAGGCCTGCTGTAAAGTATTCCTTAGGAAGGCCAATACGATAGGAGCTCTTCAGATTGGTCTTTATGGCCTGAGAAAAATCAGGAGGATTGATATCAGCCGAGGTGGAGTCCCTTTGATCAGGGCCAGCAATAACCTTTAACAAGAGGGCCAGATCTTCCACATTCAGGGCAAAGGGACCAATCTGATCAAGGGATGAGGCAAAGGCAACCAGGCCAAAACGGGAGACAAGCCCGTAGGTGGGCTTCATACCCACTACCCCGCAAAAGGCAGCCGGCTGTCTAATGGAGCCTCCAGTGTCTGATCCGAGGGATCCAAGGCCAAATCTTGCTGCAACCGCAACTGCTGAGCCACCAGAGGATCCTCCAGGAACTCTCTCCAGATCCCAGGGATTTTTTGTGGGAAAAAAACCAGAGTTTTCTGTGGAAGACCCCATGGCAAATTCATCAAGATTTGTCTTGCCAATAAAGAGGGCTCCCTCTGCCTTAAGCCTCTCAATGACCGTGGCATCATAAGGGGCAATGTAATTGGCAAGGATTTTTGAGGCACAAGTTGTAGGGTGATCCTTGATGAGGATATTGTCTTTGATGGAGAGAGGTATCCCTGTCAGAAGTCCAATTTTTCCCTCCCTTCTCCGTTTATCCGCCTCTTCAGCCTGCTTGAGAACCCATTCCTCATTTACATAGAGGAAGGCCTTAACCCGGGGGTCATATCTTTTGACCTGCTCAAGGGTAATCTCGGCAAGTTCTCGGCTTGAGGTTTTTCCCTCTTCTAAAAGCTTTAGAGCTGAAGTAATGTTAAGTTCCTTTAAATCCATTTTAGCCCCTCGGAGAGTAAATTTTTTCTTTTATGAAGGAAAGTATTGTTTCTGCTTTTTGATGGGCACTCCTGGCATCCTCTTCTTCATAAACCTCAGAGGGAACGGTTTCCTCAGGTAAGGCATCAGGGTATCTTGTGGGAATATAATATTTGTCTAAGGCCCTGGCATGGGATAAAATACTTTCAAAGGCTGGGTCAATTTTCTGGGCTTCTTTGCACAGAGCTCCTACAGAGTGCCCCCAAACGGCATCTGCTCCAGCAGAGTAAAGAAAGGCCTTGAGGGCCTTTTCTGCTGCTTGTTGGGAAAGGAAACAGCTCAGATTAAAACTTCCCCAGGACATGGCTTTTTGAGCATCCTTTAGATCATATTCAGCCTGTTTGAACCACTTTTCTGCAAGGCCTTTAAGAGCTTCTTTCATACAAGACTATTCCTTCCTTTAGAGCCCTTTTAATAAAGGGATTATCCCTTTGCATTCTCTCAATCTCTTCAGGGGTATAGACGAAGAGGTCCACAGGAAAATCGGGCTCAAGAAGTTCGTAAGCCCATTTCAGCCGTTTTAAAAACTTTTCAGGCACATCCTTAGCAACAATGATTAGATCAAGGTCGCTTGCTTTATGCACCTCCATTCTGGCATAGGATCCAAATAATATTACCCTTTCTGGATTTAATTTTGAGAGCTTGGGCAAGATTTTTTGAATATTTTCCTGTAGATATTCCTTTCTTTTTTCAGAGAGTCCAGTTTTTATAGGCATACTCAGGGGGCCTTTACCACCTTGGGAACGATAATAGAGGTCTCCTTTAGTTCAGGGGCGTTCTCAAGAAGGCCCTTTCTATTTTCAAAACTTCTGACTTCATCCTCTCTTAAGGGGGTTTTCTTTTTGAGAGGATGAAAGGTTGGTGTGACTGATGAGGTGTCAACCCTCTGGAGCTCCTGAAAGTAGTCAAGGATTTTAGAGAGTTCCTGAGTGTATGCAAGGAGTTCTTCCTCAGAGAAATCAAGCCTTGCAAGATGGGCAATCTTTTTTACCTCATCAGAGGTTAAGGGCATAATTCCTCCTGAAAGGAAAAATTTCTCTTTAAGTATAACCAATTTTCAGGGATTTAAAAGGGCTTGTGTGAGGCAAAAGGATTTTAGACCTTGT
>CAYTDX010000012.1:0-22666 GCA_964436655.1 uncultured Caldimicrobium sp. | reverse complement strand
ACAGGATGTAGAAATTCTGAAACAGGATGTAGAAATTCTAAAACAGGATGTAGAAGTCTTAAAGGATGATGTAGCCATGCTGAAGGGGGATATGCTTGAGTTAAAGGTCAGGAATAAAATTGGGGCGTATCTTGGAAAACTTCTTTTTAGGGCAAGAGTTATTGATACAGGGGACTTTGCGGATGCCCTTTATGATGCTGTAGAGAAAAGCATAATCTTAGAAGAGGAGGCAGATTCTGCCTTAGAGATTGACATAGTAGCAGAGGGGTATTTGAGGAGGAATAAGGAAAAGAGGATTCTTATTGCACTTGAGGTATCAAATGTAGTAGATCGTGGGGATGTGGAGAGAGCAAGTGAGCGAGCAAATATTATTTCTCGGGTATATGGTATGGAGTGTATTCCTGCAGTGCTTGGGCGAAAGACTACAGAGGGTGCAAAAGAGAAGGCAGAGGAGCTTGCGGTCCTTTTGATCTGACATCTTGGGCCCTAATTCTTAACGCAAGCTAAAGCTTGCGGCTACCGCAAAAAATCAAAAATTTGTGGTTATGGTAACCGCTGGACCTTTAGCCCGCGTTCTTTTTACGCAACCTACGGGACACGGCTACCGGATACAATCTCATAGAATTTTCTAAAAGCCTCTACATGAGGTTGAAGTTTTTCAGGGGTCTGGTATACTTGGAAAAATCTTTTACGAGAACTGGGAATGTTTGATTTCCTGAGAAAAGGGGCTACATCACTCTTTGCCAAGCTTTTTCTTGCGGTCATCGTCATTGTCTTTGTCTTTTGGGGGATTGGGTATTATGGAAGTTCCGATAGGGGAGTTATTGCTGAGGTAAATGGTGAAAAGATTAATCTAAAAGAGTTCCAGGAGTATTACAACTTCAAATTACTTCAATTAAAACAGGTCTTTGGAGAGACCTCAAGCGAAGACCTTAAGAAAATGAGATTCAAAGAGCTGGTTCTTCAGGACCTCATCAGGATCAAGCTTACCCAAAGGTTAGCCCAGGACCTCGGGCTCAAGGTCACGCAGGAGGAGATAAATTTTGCTATTTCCCAGCTTCCTGCTTTCCAGCAAGAAGGAAGGTTTAACCCCTCAGGTTATCTCTCCTTTCTTAGAGAGATAGGTCTTACCCCTGCAACCTTTGAAAAGATGATCAAGGCAGATCTTCTTGAACAAAAGTTAAAGGGTCTTTTAACAGCAACTATTCTTGTTTCTCAGGATGAGGTCCTTGAATTTGCAAGGTTTTACAACCAAAAGTTGACCCTGCAGGAATTTACTCTTTCCATGGAGGCCTGCCAGAGAGATGTCAGGTGGGACGAAAAGACCCTTGAAAGTTATTATAATGCCCACAGAGATCTCTATGTGGAAGAGGAGAAGGTAAAGATTTCCTATTATGCCCTTCCCATAACTGGAGAGGTGGAGATAAAAGAGGATGAGATCAAAAACTATTATGCCCAGAATATCAATCGTTTCAGAGAGCCCTTTAAGGTAAAGTTGAGAAGGATTGTCATCCCTGCTCTGGATAGCGATGCCCAGAAAAAGGCCCAGGAGATAAGAGGCAGGATAAAGGACCTCAAGGACTTTGCAGGTTTTGGTTCTAAGGCCTCTGAGTGGTTTGAAGAGCAGGCCCTGCCTGAGGAACTAAAAAATATCCTGAAAATAGCCAAAAAGGGGGACATCTTAGGTCCCATTAAGACCTCTCAGGGGTTTATCATTCTTGGAATTGAGGAGGTCCAGCCTGAGAGGGTGGCCAAGCTTGAAGAGGTAAAGGAAAAGATCCTGAGTGAACTTAAGAAGGCCAAGCTAAGGGAAAAGGTTAAAAACCAGGCCAACGAACTTTACACTAAGGTAGTAGCTGAAAATGGATTAAAGAGGTGGGCAGAAAAAAACCGGGTTAAACTTGAGGAAACGGGATATCTTTCAAGGGAGGAACTCTCAAAACTTTTTAATTCTCAGGAAGTTGCAAACAGGGTCTTCAAACAGGTAAAGGGAGACTATCTATCCCCTCTTGAGACAGAAAAGGCTGTGTACCTTGTGGAGATCCTTGACAAAAGGCCTAAGAGAAACCTGACCTTTGAAGAAGCCAGGGAAAAGGTTAAAGGTGATTTCTTAAAGGAGAAGGGCAAGGAGATCTGTGAAGGAAAGGTTAAGAGCTTTCTTATAAAGGCTAAGGGCACAGGGAATCCAGCCCAGATTGCTCAGGAAATGGGTTTTCAGGTGCAGACAAGGGAGGCCTTGAGAAAGGATTCTCCAGAGATATTAGTTTTTCGAGGAAAGCCTGGGTTAATGGAGGAACCTGTCTCAACAGGGGAGGCTATAAAGCTTTATTATGTTCAGAAGATTGAAGATCCTTCGCAGAACCCATCTCCAGAGGAATTGAAAGGCCTTCGCCATTCCCTGCTTGAGAAAAAAAGAGAAGAGGTCCTAAAGAGGTATTTGGAAGGTTATCAAAAGAGGGCAAAGATTAAGGTTTATCCTCTTTTTCAGCAGATTTAAAAAGTAAAATTACCTTTTAAAGGAACCATTTTCAGCCAACGCAGGAGGAATTATGCCTAAAAGAGGGGATATAAAAAGGATCCTGATCGTAGGGTCAGGTCCTATTGTTATCGGTCAGGCCTGCGAATTTGATTACTCAGGTAGTCAGGCCTGTAAAGCCTTGAGAGAAGAAGGATACGAGGTGCTACTGGTAAATTCCAACCCTGCAACCATTATGACTGATCCCGAGATGGCTGATCGGACCTATATTGAACCCCTTATCCCTGAGGTGCTTGAATACATTATCAAAGAAGAGAAACCTGATGCCCTTTTACCCACCCTTGGAGGTCAAACTGGTCTCAATTTAGCCTTTGCTTTGGCTAAAAAAGGCGTTCTTGAAAAATACAAGGTAGAATTGATTGGGGCCAAGGCCTCTGCCATTGAAAAGGCGGAATCAAGGGAGCAGTTCAGAAAGGCCATGGAAAACATCGGGCTTAAGATCCCTAAGAGTGTGATTGTGCAGAGTCTTTCTGAGGCAGAAGAGGCGGTTAAAGAGATCGGTTTTCCGGTGATTATTAGACCGAGTTTTACCCTTGGGGGGACAGGTGGGGGGGTGGCCTATAACATTGAAGAATTAAGAGAGATCGTCTCTGCAGGCCTTGAGGCCTCCCTTATTCATCAGGTAATGCTGGAAGAGTCTGTGCTTGGCTGGAAGGAATTTGAGCTTGAGGTAATGAGGGATTTTAAGGATAATGTGGTCATCATTTGTTCTATAGAGAACTTTGATCCCATGGGAGTCCATACAGGAGACTCCATAACTGTTGCTCCAGCTCAGACCTTAACTGACAGGGAATATCAGAGGATGAGAACCGCTGCCCAGGCAGTCATAAGAGAGATAGGGGTTGAAACAGGAGGTTCTAACATTCAATTTGCCATTAATCCTCAAAATGGGGATATGGTGGTCATTGAAATGAATCCCAGGGTCTCAAGGTCTTCAGCCCTTGCCAGTAAAGCTACTGGTTATCCCATTGCCAAAATTGCGGCTAAGCTTGCTGTGGGTTATACCTTAGATGAACTTGCCAATGATATAACCAAGGAGACCAAGGCTGCCTTTGAACCAACCATTGATTATGTGGTGGTAAAGATACCCCGTTTGACCTTTGAAAAATTTCCCGAGACCAGAGATGAACTTACCACCTCCATGCGCTCTGTTGGTGAGACCATGGCCATTGGAAGAACCTTTAAGGAGGCCCTGCAGAAGGCCATAGCGGGCCTTGAAATAGGAAGATTTGGCTTTGGTGCCGATGGGAAATCCCCTTCAGATCAGGAGGAAATCCTTCCCAGAGAACTTATTACTGAAAAACTGGTAAGACCAAACAGCCAGAGACTTTTTTATATAAGAGAGGCCTTTAAGGCTGGTTTCACCATTGAGGAGATCTATCAACAGACAGCCATTGATCCCTGGTTTCTCTATCATCTAAAGGAGCTCTATGATGTAAGTGAGGTCTATAAAGGGAAGGGGCTTAGTGATTTAACGGAGGAGGATTTCAAAGAGTTAAAGAGAATGGGGTTCACCGATTATCAGATTGCCTTTTTAACGGACTCTACAGAAGCTGAGGTGAGAAAAAAGAGGCTTGCCCTGGGAGTGACCCCTACCTTTAAACTCATTGATACCTGTGCCGCAGAGTTTGAGGCCTATACCCCTTATTTTTACTCTACCTACGAGGTTGAAAATGAATCAAGGGCAGGATTAAGTCAGAAAAAAAAGGTTATCATCATTGGAGGAGGGCCTAATAGAATAGGGCAGGGGATAGAATTTGATTACTGTTGTGTTCACGCCATTAAGGCCTTAAGGGAAAGAGGTTATGATGCCATTATGATAAACTCTAACCCTGAGACAGTTTCAACGGACTACGATGTCTCTTCAAGGCTTTATTTTGAGCCTTTGACCTTTGAGCATGTGCTTAATATCTATGAGGAAGAGGACCCCATGGGGGTAATCGTTCAATTTGGTGGACAGACCCCTCTTAATCTGAGTGTCCCCCTCTTTAGAGCCGGGGCAAGAATCCTCGGGACATCCCCTTTAAACATTGACAGGGCCGAGGACAGGGAGAAATTTGAGGCCCTATTGAATAAGCTGAATCTCAAAAGGCCTAAGGCAGGGGTGGCCTTTACTGCAGAAGAGGCCTTTAGGGTAGCCTCCTCTATCGGCTATCCCGTTCTCGTTAGACCCTCTTATGTCCTTGGCGGAAGGGCCATGAGGATTGTTTACTCCGATGAGGAGCTCTCTGAATATATTGAGACAGCAGTGAAGGTAAACCCTGAGCATCCTGTTTTAATTGATAAATTTCTGGAGGACGCTACAGAGGTAGATGTGGATGCCCTTTGCGATGGGGAGAGGGTTGTCATCGGTGGTATAATGGAACACATTGAGGAGGCAGGGATTCATTCAGGGGATTCAGCCTGTTTTTTGCCTCCTGTAAATCTCTCTAAAAGGGTCCTTGAGGAGATAAGAGAGGCCACACATAAGCTTGCCATGGAACTTGATGTCCGCGGGCTTATCAACATTCAGTTTGCCGTAAAAGATGAGGAGGTCTATGTCCTTGAGGTAAATCCAAGGGCTTCAAGAACTGTCCCCTTTGTCTCCAAGGCTATAGGAGTGCCCCTTGCCAAGATTGCCACCTGGATCATGCTTGGGGAGACCTTGAAGGAGATTGGTTTTACTGAAGAAGTAAATCCCAAATATTACTCGGTAAAAGAGGTGGTTTTCCCCTTCAAGAGATTTCCAGGTGTGGATGTCATGCTTGGGCCTGAGATGAAGTCAACTGGAGAGGTTATGGGTATTGACTGGGAGCCCTCCCTTGCCTATGCCAAGGCGCAATTTGCGGCAGGAATGAGGCTTCCCTTTTCAGGTAAGGTCTTTATTTCTGTAAAGGATGAGGATAAACCTCTCCTTGTGGATATTGCTAAAAAGCTGGAGGAGATAGGTTTTGAACTCCTTGCAACCTCAGGAACTGCCAGATATCTTAAGGAATTTAATGTAAAGGTTCAGGAGGTGCCCAAGATCTCCGAAGGAAAAAGACCGAATATTCTTGACTTTATTAAGAACAAAGAGATTGCCCTTATGATAAATACTGCCAAGGGCAAAACGAGTAAGCTTGATGCCTACTTGATCAGGAGATTTGCCTTAGAGCTTGATATTCCCTATGCTACCACCATTGCAGGGGCAAGGGCCATGGTCTGCAGTATAAGAAGGCTTAGAGAAAAATCCTTTTCCTACGCCCCCCTTCAGGACTATTATAAGACCCTTGATTATCAGTTTTATAGATAACAAGCTTTCCTTTATTCCTATTTGTATCCTGTCTGAGGGACACCTAATTAATCTATTTCAAAAGAGACCTTTGCGAAATCATGGTTTTTTAAAATTTCTGGTAGCCGCAACTTGTAGGTTGCGTCTATTGATTTTTTTCGGAGGCTAAAGGTCTTAGGGCTACCCCAAAAAACAATTTTGCAAAAAATTGTAATTTTTGGAGGATTAGAGGCAAAAATTGAGACAAAATGCCTTTTAGAATAGAAATATTGGATTCAAATTTTTGCGAAGGTCTCTGTTAATTTAAGCTTTACCAGTTTGGATACCCCTTTTTCCTCCATGGTAACTCCGATTAAATGATCAACCTCTTTCATCACCTGAAGATTATGGGTTATAAGGATAATCTGAGAATTTTCCTTAATTTTTTGCATTAAGTTAATGAAATTAAGTGAATTTTTTTCATCAAGAGGGGCATCCACTTCATCAAGGATGCAAAAAGGGCCGGGTCTGGTGAGATAAAAGGCAATGAGTATGGCAATAACGCAAAGGGCCTTTTCTCCTCCTGATAGCATGTGCAGGTGTTTGATATTTTTGTAAGGAGATGAGATCTTTAGTTCAAGACCAGCCTTTAGAGGCTCATCCTTGGTCAGGTAGAGTTCTGCAGTCCCCTTTTCCATAATCAGGGGAAAGATTTCCCTAAGTTTAGCATTTACCTTCTCCAGGGTTTCAAGGAGCTGTTTTTCAGCCCTTGCCCTCAATTCCCTTAGGATTTTCTTGAGGTGCTCAAGGGCGCTCTCTAAATCTCTCTTTTGGGTAAGCAGGGTCTCATATCTTTCGGCAATGTTTTCAAATTCCTTTATACTGGCAAGATTTACCTCCTGAAAGCCTCTTAATTCTTTTTTTATCTCTTCAATCCTTGCCTCTAATATCTTCAAATCAAGATTATCCTCCCCTTCCTGGGAGAGATTCTCAAATGGAACCTCAGTTCCTGTAACCTCTATCAGTTCTTTTTTCAGATTTTCAAGATGTAAGTTTGTCTCGGTAAGATCCAGTTCCAGAGAATGCAAGCTCTGGATAAGTGAGTTTTTTCCCCTATCTATCTGTCTTTTTCTGTCAAGGAGGCCTCTCAGGAGGGAATTTTTTTCCGTTAATTCACTCTCTAAGGAGGTTGCCTTTTCTTCCAAAATCTTTAAGGTATCCTTCAAGGCCTTTTTTTTGCCTTTTTCTTCTGTGATTTTTTCTCTTAAATAGGTAACCTCATTTAAGAGAATCTCACAGGTGTGTTTAGAGTTCTTCAAAAATCTCTCAATGGATTCAACTTCAGAGGCAATCTCCTGTTTGCGTTTAACAAGCTGGTCCCTCTCAGTGCGATTTTTGATAAGCTCCTTTTCTTGCTCGGAGATCTCCTTCTCCAGATCATTCTTTTTCCCTTCAAGCTCTCTGATCCCTTCGGAGAGCTCCTTTGTTAATCTGGAAAATTCGGTTTCCCTCTGGGTAAGATCCTTAATATTTTCTTCAAGATCTAATTTTTCCTTCTCAAGATCACTCTTTTTCTTAGAGAGGTTTTCAAGATTTTCTCTGATCCCCTTTAGATTCTCTTCAAGACGGATCTTTCTCTGTTCAAACTGGGTAATAGTAAGGTTTATTCTTTGGATTTCTTCCTCTTTTTCCTTTTTTATACGCTCCTTTTCCTGTATAGCCTTTTCCGTTGCCTTGAATCTCTCTTTTAGTGTCCCTTCACTTGCCTCAAGTTCGCTAAGTCTTGCCTTAATTTCTGCTAAGTCCTTTTCAAAGACCTCTTTTTCCTTTCTAAGACTGAAGTAGCCTTTTTTGGTGTTACTGAGATAAAAGATAAATCCTGTTGGTGAGAGAAGGAGGTTTTTATCTTTAAGAAAGATAAGCCCTTTGGATGGGGATCCAAGATGATATTCCCCTGAATCAAGTATTTTTAGTTCAAGAGGAAGGCTTGCTAAGGCGGATTCCTCAATAAAAATCAGATTCCCCTTTTCCCTTTTAATTATAACCTCTACCTCTTTAAGGTCTTTTACAATCAGGGCCTTCAACAGGTCTCTGTAATAATTTTCAAGCAAGGCCATCTCCTCGGGGGAGACCTTGAGCCGACTCCCAAGGGTCCGTTCTAAGAGTTGAGGATTTAAGCTCCTTTCTTCACTTCTCAAGATCTGGGATAGAAGTCTGAGCTTTTCCTCAAGGGCCCTTTTCTCAGTATTTAACGCATCCTTTTTCTTCTGGATCACCTCAATACTTGATCTAAGCTCATCTGCTGAGGCCTGAAGATGGGAAATCTCTTTCTCTAAAAACTCTTTTTCTTCCCTTTTTTGGGCGATGGTCTTTTCCAAAAGGATTCTATCTTCCACGAGTTTTTTCTGGGTGAGTTCTATCTGTTTTATCTCCTCCTTCCTCAGAGCGGTCTCTTTAGATATCAGGTTAAGTTCCTTTTCTAAAAATCCCCTTTTTTCTTTTAGGCGAATACCCTCCCTTTTAAGGATGTCAAATTCAGAATTAACCTTTTGTCTTTGCCTTTGTCTTTCAGAAAGTTCCTTTAAGAGTTGTTCTCTCTTTGTCTTTAGATCCTTCAGGGATGCCTCTAAATCCTCAATTTTTTCACTTCTTACCTTGATTTCCCTTTCATTTAGCTCTAATTGTTTAAGAAGGAGATCCTTCTTCTGCTTTTCAGAGGATTCTTTCATCTTTTCCTGTTCAAGCCTATGGTTAATTTTACTTTCCTCTTTGTAGAGGTTCCCCAAGGCCTCTTCCCTTTTTTTAAGTTCCTCTTCCTTTTCTGACCTTTCCCTTTTAATATCCTTGGCTTGTCTTTCCAGATTTAGTATTTCTTTATAAATCTCCCTCTCTTCATCCTCTAATTTTTCCAAGAGCCCTTCCTGTTCAATTTTTTTCAACTTCATTTCGTTCATTTTTTCTAAGAGCCCTCTTTTTTTCTCAAGGGCCCTTTTAAAGAGCAACCTTAAATGTTTCAGGGTATAATCTTTTAGTTCCTCTCTAAGGGCTATATATCTTCTGGCCACTTCTGCCTGTTCTTTAAGGTGGTAATACTGGCTTTCTACCTCTTTTAAAATATCGGTTAGGCGAATAAGGTTGTGTTCTGTTTGAAGAAGGTTTTTTTCTGTCTCTTCTTCTGTGACCTTAAGTTTTGTGACCCCCGCTAAGTCCTCAAGGAATATTTTTCTCTCCTTTGGGGAGACCTCCAAAAATTTATTGATCTCACCCTGATCAATAATGCCATAACCCTGGGGGTTTATGCCTAAATCTAAAAAAAGAAAGTGGATGTCCTTGAGTCTGCAGGCCCGGTTATTTATGTAAAATTCCCCCTCTCCATCCCTGTAAAATCTTCTGATAATCACAATTTCATCCAGGTCCTTGAATTTTTCAAAGACTGGAGGGTCATGGGAGAGGATTAACTTTACCTCAGCAAAGTCAATCTTTTTGTCGGAATTTCCCGAAAAGATAAGATCAGAAAGATCTCTAACCCTTAATCTTTTTGGACTCTGTTCACCAAGGACCCATTTAATGGCATCCAGAATATTACTTTTCCCTGAGCCATTGGGACCAACAATAGCAGTAATCCCCTTTGAAAAGGGGATTACCACCTTATAGGGGAAGGATTTAAATCCGTAAATTTCAAGCCTTTTGATATGCAAGGTTGGTTAGAGGTTGACTTTTTCTTAAATATAACAGATAAAACCCAAAAGGGTAGGGGTTAGGCCTGCTCCTTCATAAGGAGATATTCTTTAATTTCGTGAATCAGCACAGCCGGAGTCCTTAAAGGATAGTGGAGATGATTTAGAATTTCTTCAATGGCATTGCCTTTAATGCTTATTCCAGACAATCTCTCCTGAAGGGCTTCTTTAGATAAGATAGGATACTTTATGCCTTTTGTCCTTTTGAGGATCTGATAAGCCCAGGGAACATCTAAGGCCCTTGCAATCTCAGAGGCCACAAGACTGCAATAATAAAGAAGGGTCTGGGCCTCATGACCCTCTTTTATCTCTTTATAGGCTAATTTAGCTATTCCCCCAGCAGTGTGGACCTTGAGTTCCTTGGCTTCTTCTGAAGCTAATTCCTCAAGTGATTTTATCTTTTGAAGGGCAAGTTCAGGATCTGCCCTTAGGATATTTCTCACCGTATTTTTGGTCAGACCAATTTTTTGAGCAATCTCCTCATCACTCTTCATATACTGCTCTTTCAGCACCACTGCTGAGACTGCTCTGGCTAAGGAGGGAAGCCAGGTAAGGGTTCTAAATTCAGCCAATTTACTTAATCCCCCGAGGAGTTCTATGGCCTTGAAAAAGACCCTTGTAACCAACTGCTCAACTTCCTCTTCATGCACTGGAGGTGCTTCTATTTTAATAACCATCCTTTCCCCCCTTTAATTATTTTTGTCTCCCTACAGGCCCTTTAATGACAACCAGGCCTGTTTCAAGTATCTCCAGAAAATGGGTCTTGGTATCATGACCACACATTCGGCAGCCATCAATTCTAAAGAGTCTGACGATTTGTCCTATCTCTTTGCGATAAAGTTTGGCCTTATATGGCGTATCAATAAGATCTTTAGCCAGGACCATGGTTCCATCAACAATATGTCCTACGGCATAACCACCAGCAGCCTCAGCGGTAAGCTCCTCATGGCCACTCCTTTTTTGTGATACCAGAAGGGCAGTTTGATAAGATTTTTTCAAAAAGTTAAAAAGTCTTCTCACAACGGCCCGGGCTAACATTTCTCTGGTTTCAAACAAGCCGGTTACTGAGTCAATAATCGTAAATTTCACACCAAAATGTTGAATGGCATAGGATAAGGTTGCCAGTAAATCAGGCAGATTCTCTCTTAATCTACTTGAACTTGCTGCATCAATCAGAATAATATTGTCTTCAAAGTCATTAAAGTTTATCCCCATAGCCTCAGCTCTCAATTTTAGTGAGACAGCTACAAAATTGGCCGGTGCTTCAACTGTCACAAAGGCAACCTTTTCTCCAAGGCTGGCCTGCTTTACCGCAAATTGCTCTACCATAAGAGACTTTCCAGTATCAGATATTCCGGTTATGTTGAAGACTGAATAGGCCGGAATGCCTCCCAAGGTCTTTTTAATAATTTTTCCCTGTTCAGAGGTGACCAAGAAAAAGAGATCATCAAGCCCTTCAATCCCTGTCTGGACACCATAAATCTGAGGGGCTTTAGCTATAGCCTGGCTACCTTTAAAGATCGCCTTTAGATCAGGTTCACCAACTCCTGCAAGCCTTTCTCTTTCCTCAGCCATGAATTCACTTTTGTGTATCTTATCCATTTCCACCCCGATATTTTTTGTATTCTTATTTGATTTTTAATCATCTTCCCGGGGATTTCAAGAGGGAATGGACATATTTTGCAGGCTAAGGGTCCTAAAAATGCGGGCCTGGATGGAGCTTAAGGCTCTAAAAAGGTTTTCTGCAATTCCTTAAGGAGATACAGGGCCTTATCTACGAGATGTTCTGGAAGGCTTCCCATTCCACAGGCAGGGGTAAGGAGGACCCTCTCTAAAAGAGAGGATTCGGCAAGGGCAGTTTTTTCTGCCAGAATAGAAATCTGCCCCTGAAAGCCCCTGATAATCTCTTCTCTTTCCACCTTTTCAAGAAGGGAGCTTGTGGTTGGAACCACCCCAAAGGCAAGATATCTCTCGGGTTGGGCCAAAAATTCAGCGATTTTATCAGCATAGATGCTAAATTTTTCAAAAAAGGAAAAGCTATCAAAATTAATAAGGTCAAAGCTTAAATCCAGAAGGAGGTCCCAGGAGGTGTTTGCACATACATGGATTCCAACGATGAAACCGTGTTTTTTAAGAACTTCTACTATCTCGCTGAGAAGTTCAAGGACAAATTCCTTTGAAAGAGAGATATAGGCACTGCTTCCAAAGCCTGAAAGGCCAGGTTCATCCAGAAAAATGATGACCCCTTGAGCAATATCTTTGAGAAAATAGGCCTGGGCAAGGGCCTTTAGGGTAAGATATTTCAAGAGGAGGTCTCTTAGGTCGTCCCTGAAGATGAGACTTTCATTTTTCTCGGTTTTAAGGGAGATTCCTAAGGTAAAGGGACCTGTAATTTGCCCTTTTAAAAGGTAAGGATTCAGGCCTTTGGCCCTTTCAAGAAAGGGAAAGAAGGCCTTGGAATAATCAGGTCTAAATTGCTCCTTCAATAGGTTGATATTCTGGTTTTCAGTGATCTCCACATAGGATTCATAAAGGCTTAAAAGTTTCTCTTCAAAGGAGGGCGTATCAGTGAGGATCCGTTCCTTTTCAAGGTCAAAACCGGGGAAATCCGAAACAAATTGCCAGAGCATTCCCTCTTCTTTAAACTTTGGAAGCTGGGGCCAGGCTGGAATATCAAAGCGAAAGGCTATTTCAAGGGCCTTTTCAAGATCGGTAAAAGGGAGGCTTCCGATATGGGTTGTCTTCAAAGATAGACTATGGAAGGACACAGATACCTCCTTCAGTTTCATTATCACACCTTGGATTGATCTTCAGGGGTTTACCAACTAAAATTTTTTCCATATCCTCAGGGTCGGAATAGATCTTCCAGGTCTTACCCTCTTTCTCAAGCAAAACAGGGAGAGTTGAAAGCCTGAGGGTCCTCAAAAGAGGAAATCCCCTCTGCAGGGGGATCTTTTCTATGTCATTAATGTGCATATTGGCAAGAAGTTCCTGGCAACGGGCACATTCATCAGAATAAATTAAATAATATCTTTTCTCCAGATTGCCGAAGAGATCTCCTGAAAGGGAGGTTATTTTCAGAGCCAAAAAGAGGCCTGCAAGGGCACCTATAAAGCTACAGAGAAGAGTATAGGCCTTTAAGGGGATTTGACTGAAGAAATTTAGATAAAGGAGGGAGAGTAAAAGAAGCAGCCCTCCGATAAGGAAACAGAAATAACAGAGGATCTGATAATCCAGAAGAAGTCTTCCTGCAAAAACTCCTTCAGCCATAAGCCCTGCTGAAAGAAAGAGTATGAGTAAATTTATAAAAAAGGAGCCCCCCGTAGAGTTATAAATCCAGGTGATTAAAAAGAGAGAGAAAAAGTAGAGCCCTGCTATCACCAGAAGATACCTTTTGGGGATGACTGTAAGAAATTCCGTAATTTCACAGGCCCTGGCGGTGCAGAGACTCTTCCCATAAAGATTTAGGATGATTTCTATTAATAATATAAAAAGAGTTAAAAATATAAAAAGGTAGATAAAAAAAAGGGTTGAACTTTTCTTCTTGGGCATGATAAAGAGATATTTTATACGAGCCAGACAAAAAGTAAAGGCTTGTTTTAAATGCCTTTTTGGGTTATATTTAATAATTGATGAAGACCTTTAAAATCCTCTTCTTAATGGCCCTTTTTCTGGCTATGCCTTTATGGAATAGCTCTATGGCTAAAGAGATAAATATTAACGCTGATAAGATGGAGGTCTTTGAGGATGAAGGCCTGGCTGTCTTTACAGGCAAGGTCTTTGCACAAACCAAGGATCTTAAGCTCTGGGCAGAAAAGCTCTATGTATATTATGTAAAGGGCGAGGGAAAGAGAGATATTCAGCGGGTTATCGCCATCGGTAGCGTAAAGATGGAAAGGGACAAATGGCGGGCTGTTGCTGGAAAGGCCACCTATTTTAAGGGTGAGGAAAAGCTCATTTTAGAGGAGAATCCCAAGGTCTGGCATGAAAACAACCTTGTAGAAGGGGATCTTATAATGGTTTACTTCAATGAGGATAGAAGTGAGGTTTTTTCAAGGTCTGGAGGAAGGGTTAGAGTAAAGATCTATGAAAAATAACGGGATAACCCTTGAGACCCTACATCTCAAGAAGAGTTTTAAAAAGAGAGAGGTGCTCAGGGATATTAGTTTCAGTGTCGGGAAGGCTGAAATCGTTGGCCTCCTGGGACCGAATGGAGCGGGAAAGACCACTTCTTTTTACATCCTGGCAGGGTTCTTGAAACCCGATAGCGGAAAGATCGCCTGTGGGGAGAAGGATATTACGGACCTTGATGTCTCAGAGCGGGCAAGACTGGGTATCCTTTATCTTCCCCAGGAGACCTCTGTTTTCAGGAGCCTAACTGTGGAAGAAAATTTTAAAATTGTGATTGAAAAATATAAAGAAAGGGCGGAGGCTATTGAGCGGAAGCTTGAAAACTATCTGGAGGTATTCAATCTAAAGGAGGTAATGCACATTAAGGCCCAGTATCTTTCTGGTGGTCAGAAAAGAAAGGTTGAGATCGTTAGAGCCCTTTTGATTGAACCTGATTTTATCCTCTTAGATGAACCCTTTGCCGGGATAGATCCCCTTGGAATTGGCCAGTTAAAAGAGATCTTCAATACCCTTAAAGAACAGGGCTTGGGTTTATTAATTTCAGACCATAATGTGAGAGATACCCTGAGGATCTGTGATAGGGCCTATGTGATTGCCGATGGTATTATAATTGGTTCAGGGACACCTCAAGAATTGGTTGAGATTGAACAGGTAAGAGAGAAATACTTAGGCCGGGATTTTAATATTTAACTATGATTGAGATAAAAAATCAGCTTAAATTAGTCCCCCAGCTTATCCTGACTCCTCAGCTGAAACTCACCCTCAAGGTTTTACAACTGAATACCCTTGAGTTGAACGAATATCTCCTTCAAGAGGCTCAGGTTAATCCCTTTCTGGAGGTTGAGTTTAGAGACCTCACTTCATCAACCCCTCAGGAAGCCAATAAAGAAGAGATAACCCTGATAGATGAATTTAACTGGGACGAAAATATCCTCTGGGAAAGAAAGGGATTTTCTCAGGGAGTTGAAGAGGAGGAACAGGAGGGTTCTCTTCTTGAGCGCACCATTGGAAGCGAAGAAAGTCTCTCACAACACCTTTTATGGCAACTTGGATTCCTTGAGCTCACTCCTTTTCAAAAGGAGATAGCAAACTTTATCATGGGCAACCTGGATGAGAAGGGATATCTCAGTGTGTCCCCTGAGGAATTGGCCTCAGACCTTAAGGTGTCTGTTGAGGAGGTGGAAAGAGTTAGAAAGCTCCTCCAGAGATTGGACCCTGTAGGTGTTGCCTCTTTAGATCTAAGGGAGTGCCTGCTTGTCCAGCTTGAATTTATGGGTTACAAAGAAGATGATCTTCCCTATGCCTTAGTAGACAGGCACCTTCCAGAGCTTGCTCAGGACCTTGAGGGGCTCTCCAAAAATCTAAATATCCCCTTGGCTGAACTTCAGGAGGCCAGGGATATCATAAAAAACTTAGAGCCCTATCCAGCCAGAAATTTTTCTTCAACCCGAGGTCTTTATATTGAACCGGATCTGAGATTTTATAAAGAAGAGGGGGAATGGAGGGTTGAGGTTCTCAATGAAAAGGCCCCGAAGGTTTATCTAAGTCCCCTCTATTATAAAATTATTCAGAATAAGAAGATCTTGAATAACGGGAAGGGAAAGGAATTTTTGAAGGAAAAATTTAAAACTGCAGAAAATTTGCTCAAGGCCTTAGATAGCAGATACAGCACCCTCTATAAAGTGGGTAAGGCCATTCTTGAGGCCCAGAAGGAATTTCTTGAAAAGGGTCTCCCCTATCTAAAACCTCTCATTCTTAAGGATCTGGCTCAGGTTACAGGATTACATGAATCTACTATCAGCAGGGTAATAAGTCATAAATATGTGGATACCCCTTCTGGACTTTATCCTTTAAAGTTTTTCTTTACAACTGGTTATGATACAAACAAAGGAGAAAGTTTATCCGCTGTTGCCATTAAGAATTATATCAAGGAGATTGTAGGGGCCGAGAATCCAGAAAGGCCTCTCAGTGATAGTGAAATTGTAAAGATCCTTGGTGAGCGTTATGGCATAAAGATCGCCCGAAGAACGGTTACCAAATATAGAGAGGAATTGAACATCCCATCTATAAGAGAGAGGAAGAAGAAAACATCTTAGATCAGGAGGGATATATGATGGAGTTTAGCTTTACCTTCAAAGGTATGGATTCATCCCCAGCTATAGCGCAATACGCTGAGAAGAAGCTTTCCAGACTGGAGAGGTATTTCTACGGCCCAGTTCAGGTTCAGGTCGTTCTTAAACGAGAAAAATTCAGAGAGATAGCAGAGGTTGTCTTGAACGGGGATGGGGAAACCTTAGTGGTAAAAGAAGAAACAGATGATATCTATTCTTCTATAGATTTTGCCTATGAATCTCTGGAAAAGCAGGTCAAGAGGCTTAAAGAGAAAAGACAGGAGCACAGACCCCCAAGGGTTCAAGGCCAGGCTGTGGCTCCAGAAGTAGCTGAAGAGGGGGTATTTGTGTCCCGGGCAGAGGTTGTGCCTATCTCCACTCAAGAGGCCCTTAATCTCTTTAAAAAAGGAACGGACAGGATCTTTTTCTTCTTTAACACTGATGAGGATACAATCTGTTGTTTTTATAGAGAAAATGAAAAAATTTTCCTTTATATACCTGAGATGTCTTGATGAATCTTTATTTGGTAATAATCACTGGGGAGTCAGGGGCCGGCAAGAGCACTGCCCTGAGAGCCTTTGAAGACTTGGGCTATCTTTCCATAGATAATTTCCCGATCCGTCTCCTGCTTCCCTTTCTTGAGGAAATTAAGAGAGGTGCCCTTGCTGAAAAAATAGCGCTTGTGATGGATTTGAGGGACCCCTCTTTTTTGAAGGAGTTGCCCTGGGCCTTAGCTAAACTGAGGGATCAAAAATATAGCTTTGACCTTCTTTTTCTTACTGCTGAGCTCAAGGCACTGATTACCCGCTTCAGTCAGACCAGACGCCCCCATTTTTTACTGCAAAAAGTTAAGGATCTGAGGTCTGCCATTGAACTGGAGAAGGAGACCCTGGCTCCTGTCAAAGAGTATGCCACCTTATTTCTGGATACCTCTAATTTTAATGTCCATCAACTGAGGCATGAAATCTTCAAACTCTATGGTGAGCGGAAGAATTTTAATAATATCCTCTTACACATTATCTCCTTTGGTTATAAATATGGTATCCCCTATGAATCCAACTATCTCTTTGATGCAAGGGTCCTTCCCAATCCCTATTTTGTGCCTGAACTGAAAGAGCTAACCGGGGAGACTCAGGAGGTTCAAGATTTTCTTTTGCAGGAACCCAGGACATTGGAATTTCTGGATTATGTTTATAATTTTTTAAGATGGGCCATACCTCTTCATCAGGCTGAGGGAAGAAATTTTCTGGCCTTAGGGATTGGATGTACCGGTGGAAGACACCGGAGTCCGGCCTTGGCCTTAATGCTTGCCGAGAGAATCAAAAAATCGGAACTGGAGGTAGAATCAGTTGTAACCTTAAGGGATGTGGAAAGAGGTTAAAATAGAGGAGAGCAAGGATTTAGGAGGGGTCCTTGCTCTCTATGGCATTGAAAAGGAGGCCTTTGGTGAGCTTTCCTGGAGTCTGGAGATGCTAAAGGGGGAGCTCCAGAATGAAAATACCTTTGTCTTGATATTGAAGGTGAATCAAAGGGAGGCTGGCTATTTGCTTGTGCGGAAAATGGGAGAAGAGGGGGAACTTTTGAGAATAGCTGTTAAACCCTCTTTTCAGAAAAGAGGGTTGGGCAAAGACCTCTTGAGGACCCTCCTTCATAAGGCCCCTTCTTATGGGATAAATAGAATCTTTTTAGAGGTCTCAGAAAAAAACACCAGGGCCCTAAAACTTTATCAAAAATTAGGATTTAAAAAGGTAGGGTATAGAAAGAATTACTATAGTTTGAATGAATCAGCTTACATTATGGAGTATAATTTACAGGAGGTGGGGCATGATAAAAGTAGCTATTAATGGATTCGGTAGGATCGGAAGGGCCATTTTGAGGGCAAGATTCAGATACCCCGAGTTTAATCAGATTGAAATTACCGCTATCAATGATTTATCCTCTCCTGAGATGTTAGCTCACCTTTTTAAATACGATACCATTTTTGGGAAACTCCCCTACGAGGTTTATGTAGAGGGTGATTCCATTGTGGTAAATCAAAAGAGGATAAGGATTTTTCAGGAAAGGGATCCCGAAAGAATACCCTGGAAAGAGCTGGGGGTTGATTATGTAGTGGAGTCAACAGGCCTTTTTACGGATGCCAATCTGGCTAGAAAACACCTCACCGCAGGGGCCAAAAGGGTTATTATTTCAGCTCCAGCCAAAAATGAAGATGCAACCATTGTCATGGGGGTTAATGAAGAACACTATGATCCCAGAAGACACTTCATTGTATCCAATGCCTCCTGCACCACCAATTGTTTAGCCCCTATTTTGGCCCTCCTTAAGCGTTATTTTCAGATAGAAAGTGGTTTTATGACAACAGTGCATGCCTATACCAATGATCAAAGGCTTCTTGATATGGTACATTCTAAGGACTTCAGAAGGGCAAGGGCAGCCGCTCTAAACATGATTCCAACCTCAACTGGTGTTATGAAGGCCCTTCAAAAAATTTTGCCAGACCTTGCGGATAAAATTGATGGTCTCTCCGTGAGAGTGCCAACCCCGGATGTCTCCCTGCTTGATCTTGTCCTAAAAATCAAGGAGGAGACTACCACAGCTGAGCTTAATAGAATCTTCAGGGAAAATCAGAACCGATTCATTCGCTACATTGAAGAACCCTTAGTATCTATGGATCTTGTGGGTGATCCCCACAGCGCCATCATTGATGGTTTGACCACCAAGGTCGTAGGTAGAAATCTTCTTAAGATCATAGCCTGGTATGATAACGAGTGGGGCTATTCAGTCAGGCTCCTTGACCTTATAAGTCTCATGATTAGTAAAGAATACCTGTAAGGAGATATGGTTCAAGCTACCTTTACCTCCAAGGCCCTGCTTGCCAATCTTCAGCAAACCCGGGTTACCGAGATCCACTATGACGAAAAATACGGGCTCTTGCTGGAGATCTTTAAGGATTTCCCGGCCCTTAAAAAGCAAATTTCCTTCATCTTAAGGGAGACCTTTCATCCCTTTAGAAATACCCTTCTTGTCCTGGAAGAGTTCAGGGTCTTTTTTCTGAGAAATCTTGCCCTTATTTTAAGAAGCCCCTTAAGCTCTCAGGGGCTCTACATCCTTTTTGAGTTGCTCTTTAAGTTTTTTAGTGAGAAACGAGAGGTTAACATCAAGACTGCCGAGATCTATTATGCCCTTTTGGATAAAACAGCTGAGTTAGTGGATGAAGCCACCTTTCAACAAATATCTCCCATACTCAGGGAAATAATCAAGGCTGGATGCGAGCTTCCGGATCCCCTTTTCTCCTCTTTTCTGGAGAATTATTACTCCTTTAAGCGACTGGCCCAAAAGTTTAACCGCTTACCCCTTGATTCTGAATTTCTTCGTATTTTAAAGAACCTACTTTCCAGATACCTTACCCTCACTTATCAACTCTGGGAAAGACAAAAATTGTTCCTGGATGAGTTAAGCCAGGCAAGGGAAATCCTCTCCTCTGCAGACACCTTGCCCTTAGATAGGTTTCTTCAGCTCCCTGATCACCTTGATCTTTTGAGAAAGGTCAAGACCTATGTCCACGAGGTCTGTTCAGATAGCCTTGTCTCTGAAGAAGAGCGCCTTTCCATACTTTTTAATTTCATTGAAAACCCCGTCCTTCTTCTCTTACACGAAGAGCTCATCAAAGAGGTCAATCAGATCCTCTTGAAGATGATTGAAGAAAAACCCTCAGAAAATTTAGAGGAATTTTTGATCAAATTTTTCAGGATCCTCAAGGAAAAATCCAATCTCTACCCCTGGACAGCCTTTGAATGTATAAAAAATATCGGCATATCCATATTAAATAAAAGGGCTGTTTATCTGGCAGAGGTCCTGATAGGTGAGATCATCAAGTACGGTTTTTTCCCACCCCAGGTGCAGGGCATAGATGAGCACTGGAGAATAAAGGATAATCCCAATCATCTCCTGAGTCTCAAGGCCTGGCTTGATATCTTTAAGGCCCATCCTGAATGGTGCTCAAGCCTTCTGGCTGCCCTTTTTCTCAATCTCAAGCTCTACGGATTATCCCTGAGAGACACCGACCTTTTTCAAAGGGAAATCACTTCCCTTTTAAACTCCCCTATCAAGCCTGTTTTCAATCTTGTCAAGCAGTTTTGCAAGATCTTCCCGGTATATTTTAATGAGATTGGAGCTGAGGGTCTCATTCGCGATCTCTCAACAGAAATAGATGAGATTTCCCAAAGAAAAGACACTCTTTTACATTTTTTGCGAAAGTTTATTCATATTGAAAACTCAAGTTTAGCTCTTGAGTTTATAAAAGATATCTTTTATTACTGGTTTACTCTGGATGGTACTTATATTAAAAGATATTTACCTGAAGTCATCTGGTCAAGAATAATTAAGGACGAATTGCCCTTCCATATTCCTATGCAAAAACTTCTGGTTGAACTCTTTAAAACCTTTTCAGTTTATCAAATAGAGGACTTTTTAGAAATAAACTTAGATAATATTCATAGGGCCCTTGAAAAGATAGAAGAAAATTCAGAAAATAAATTCAAACTTATATCATTGATTCACCTATATAAACTTGAAAAGCAGAAATATTTTGGATATTTGACAGATCTGCCAAGTTTTATAGAACAATACAAGGATTCTGGTTTTGACTTTGTCTCTGATCTACCCCATTTATTAAAAGAGAAAAATCTATTCAAACAAATCCATCAACTTCTTCAATGGTTGATTCTTTTAAAGGACAAATATATACTTTCTCCCCAAAAGTTTACTCCCATTGAAGAAATTTTTCTCAAAAGGCACATTGCTGTGGATATACCTTCAATGTATGGAAGATATAGAGAAAAAAAATTTGATGCCTTAGGCCTGAGTTATAGATTAGAATTTCTGGTTGAAAAAAGCTTTTCCCGATTAATTGAGGAATTTCAAATCAAATTTTTAACCAAGGCCCAGTTATTTAAGATTTTAAAAATCCTGAGCCTCTTTAAAAAGGCCTTGGAGGCCGATGGAATTACCTCTCAGAAGTTCAATCTATACCTTGATCTCCTGGAAAATTCCTTAAAGAGTTATCCCATTTCCTTTAATCAATATCTGGACATATTTAAAGGATTAATAGATGGAGTGCAACATATAATTAAATCTTATTATGTCAACCCCTATTTGAATGTTTTCCCTTTGATCTTTGACATTTTAGATGAACACTCTCTTTTAGATAAGTACCAAAAATATATAAAGAATAAAAATAAAGAGGAGGCTTATTATTGTTTAAGTGAAGTTATTATTAAAGATATTTTAAACGAAGGTTTTGTCGTAAAATATTTAGATCAGTTTCTAAAAAAAATTTATGAAGCCCTAATTAAAAATAAGGAAAAAATGCCGGAAAATGAATTAAATTTGCTTTTGTCCTTTGATACAAGAAAAAGTATAAGTTATATTCATAAAGCCAATCCCTTAGCCAATGATCAGATCTATTTGGGGGGAAAGGCCTATAATTTAATTCAACTGGGAAGAGATGAGGCCTTCTATACCAAGATTCCTCCTGGATTTATACTTACTACGGAAAACTTTAGATGCTATAAGCTTTTTAAAAAATATCATGACCTCTGGAGGGAATACGAAACCTTAATAAAGGAGGCTATTAAGTTCATAGAGGAAAGGACGCATAAAAAATATAACCATCCTGGCAATCCTCTGCTTTTGAGTGTCAGAAGTGGGGCAACCATTTCTATGCCTGGTATGATGAGCTCTATTTTAAATGTGGGAATGAACCCGGAGATAGCAGAAGGGCTGGCTGAGGAGACCCGAAATCTCTGGTTTGCCTGGGATACCTATAGAAGATTCATTCAATCCTGGGCAATGGCCCAGGGTGTTCCAAGGGATTTTTTCAATCGTCTGATGAGAGAGCATAAACGCAAATATGGTGTGAAGATGAAGAGGGAATTTGGTGGGGCAGAGATGCAGGAGCTTGCCCTTTTATACAGGTCTGAGGTTGAAAAGCTCGGTATCCCTGTGATTGATGACCCCTGGGAACAATTGTTTAAGAGTATAGAGCTCATCCTGAGCTCCTGGTATCATCAAAAGGCGGTCTATTATCGGGAACTCATGGAAATTGCCGAGGAATGGGGAACTGCCATTATAGTTCAGCAGATGGTCTTTGGTAATAAAGGGCCTCGTTCAGGCACAGGGGTTACCTTTACCACCTCTCCGCAGGGAAAGTTTCCCCGGATCCTCCTCTGGGGAGATTACACGCCCTACAACCAGGGAGAGGATATCGTCTCCGGGCTTGTGAATGCCTATCCCATATCTATAGAACAGAAAAAATTGGAAAAGAGGGAGGGTCTTTCTCTGGAAGAGGCCTTTCCGGAGATATATCAAAGCCTGTTAGACCTTGCCTACTACATTGTCTATGAAAAGGGCTGGGATCACCAGGAGATAGAATTCACCTTTGAGAGTGAAAGGCCTGAGGATTTGTATATCCTACAGGTCAGAGACATAATCCTTCGCGAGGAAAAGACCTTGCCCTATTTTCAGAAGAGGGCCTTAGAACATCTTGAGTATCTCGGAAGAGGCATTGGGGTTTCAGGGAGCCTTGTTTCAGGAAGAGTGGTTTTTGCCTTAGAGGATATACTAAGCTTGAAGGCCACCCAGGACCCTCTTATACTTTTGAGATACGATACTGTCCCTGATAATATCAAGGAAATCTCCTTAGTGGAAGGTTTACTTACCGCAAGGGGAGGACAGACCTCCCATGCTGCCATTGTGGCTGGAAGACTTGGTAAGGTCTGTGTGGTCGGATGTGAGGAGCTACGCATTGATGAAATGGAAAAATCCGCTAAACTTAACGGAAAAGAGATTAACCTGGGAGACTGGATAACCCTGAACGGGATCACCGGTGATATTTATAGAGGTAAAATACTGAAAAAAGGAG
>CAYTDX010000011.1:0-24069 GCA_964436655.1 uncultured Caldimicrobium sp. | reverse complement strand
GCAGGGGCTTCTTCAAGGGCGTAAAGAGGGGCTCCAGGAGGGGCTTCAACAGGGGCTTCAGCAGGGAGCTTTACAGACCTTAAGTACCGTGAAAAAGATATTGCTTGATGCCTTAAGGGATAAGTTTGGAGAGGTACCGGAGGAATTGAGGAGAAAGATTGAGGAGGAGACAGAAGAAGCCTTTCTGTGGCGAGTTCTTCATAAGGCTATCGTGGCAAGGGATGTAAAAGACATCCTCTCGCAATTTGAACAGTAAATTTTGCAAGGTTAAACACTTTTTCACATAGCCTAAATCTCACACAGGCTAATGGTCTTGACAACTAAAGAATTTTAAACATTACTGCTTTCTGCTTTTTTGGTAGATGAAAGCTTTGGCTTGTGTATAGTATTGCAAAATTAAAACTTTTGATTAACTTTTAGATAAAAAACCTTCTAAGGAGGTGGGCTATGGCTGTCTGGAAGTGTGAGAAGTGCGGGGCTATAAAGGATTCAAGATGCAAGCCCAGAAAGTGTCCTTCCTGCGGGGAGGCAGACACTATGGTCAAGGAAGGAGCAGGTAGTGAGGGCAAATCAGGCTGTGCTGTAAAGAGAGGCTGCAAGAAAAAGGCCTCTTAGCCTCCACCCACCACTCCACCAAGCTGGAAGATGGGTAGATAGAGGGCAACGAGGATTCCTCCAATTATAACACCAAGGATGATCAATAGAATGGGTTCAATCAGGGTGGATAGGGTCTGGACCGTCCTGTCCACCTCCTCTTCATAAAAATCAGCTACCTTGGTGAGCATATCTTCCAGATTTCCGGACATCTCACCAATACGCACCATCTCAATTACCATGTAGGGAAAGACTCCTGTGAAAAACATGGGGTCTGCAATGGTGTGCCCGGCTGAGACATTGATTCTCGTATCTTCCATGGCCTTCTCAATGACCTTGTTCCCTGAGGTTTCTCCAGCAATGGTTAAGGCCTGAAGCAAGGGAACACCTGCTCCAATGAGGTTGGCTAAAGTTCTGGCAAGCCTTGATACCGCTGCCTTGTGAAATAATTCACCCAGCAGGGGAATTTTTAAAAGGACTTTATCAGTATTGTATTTACCCTTTTCACTTTTTCGGTAGTATTTAATGGCAAAAACTGCCACAATGACAAATAAAAGAAAGGCCAGAAAGATACTCTTAAAGTGCTGACTTATGGTTATCAGAATCTGGGTTGGGAGAGGTAGGGACTGGCCGGCCTCTTTAAAAAGTTCGGCAAATTTGGGTATAACAAAAAACATGATGATAGAAACCACAACAATGGTCACAAAGACTATAACCGAGGGGTAGATCATGGCATGCTTTATCTTTGATTTTAGAGAGACAATTTTTTCAATGTAGGTTGCAAGTCTTTTCAAAACTATGTCTAAATTTCCCGATTGTTCTCCCGAACGGACCATCTGGAGATAGAGATTTCCGAAGATCTTGGGAAAATCAGCCATGGCTTCACTGAGGGCCCCTCCAGCCTCCACCTTGCGCTTTATCTCCGAAATAACCTCTTTGAAGTAGGGATTTTTCTGTTGCATAGCAAGGGTCTCAAGACCCTTAACAATTGGGAGCCCGGCCTCAAGCACAGTTGAAAACTGCCTTGTAAAAAGGGCAAGCTCCTTTTCCGAAACCCTCTTGAGTCTTAATTTAAAGGCACTTTCCTTCTTCTGATTGATCTTGATAGGGATAATGTTTAGTCTTCTTAGATAGACCTCAACAATTTGAGGATTAGGGGCCTCTAACACCCCTGAACGGACCTCTCCTGAGACAGATTTACCCTTCCACTCAAAAAAGGCCATCTACTTACCTACCCAGTAATTGGGAGACTCCCTTAAGATGGTTACATCATGCACATGGCTCTCCCTGTAACCAGCCGGGGTTATTTTAATAAATTTAGCCTTTTTTCTCAATTCATCAATACTCTTACACCCACAATAACCCATGCCGGATTTTAAACCACCCACCAGCTGATAGATCATGTTGGAGACTGGCCCCCGATAGGGAACCCTCCCCTCAACTCCCTCTGGAACAAACTTTGACAGATCCTCTGCTTCGTAGCCGTATCTCTCCCTTCCACCCCCTTTGAACATAGCTGAAAGGGAGCCCATGCCTCTATAGATTTTATAGGTCCTTCCCTCATAAAGAATAGTCTCCCCTGGGGCCTCTTCGGTTCCTGCAAAGAGGTTTCCAATCATTACTGCATAGGCCCCTGCGGCAATGGCCTTTGTAATATCTCCGGAAAAGCGAATACCCCCATCTGCAATCAGGGGGATACCAAACCTTTCAGCCACAACAGCCACATTATGAATGGCTGTGAGCTGGGGAACACCTGCTCCGGCAACGATTCTCGTTGTGCAGATTGAACCCGGGCCAACTCCAACCTTTAGCCCATCAGCCCCTGCCTGAATTAGGGCTTCTGCTGCCTCACCGGTGGCAATGTTTCCGGCTATTAATTGACAATCGGGAAAGTGGGCCTTGACCTCCTTAACAGTCTCAATAACATTTTTGCTGTGTCCATGAGCTGAATCTATGAAGAGAATATCACAGCCTGCCTTGAGAAGGGCCTCTGCCTGCTGAAGGCGATTTTTACCGACCCCAATGGCTGCTCCCACCCTGAGCCTTCCAAGCTCGTCTTTACAGGCATTGGGATATTTCTTGATCTTCTCAATGTCCTTAATGGTTATCAATCCCTTGAGACAGAAGTTGTCATCCACGATGAGAAGTTTCTCTATCCGCCTTTCGTGAAGGATCTTTACAGCCTCATCCAGAGTAATCCCGGGTTTGGCGGTAACCAGATCCTCCTTGGTCATGACCTCTTTGACGGGTTTATCAAGCTGGGTCTCAAAGCGAAGGTCCCTGTTGGTAACAATCCCCACAAGCTTCTTTTCTTCACCCACAACTACCGGGATGCCAGAGATCTTGTATTCCTCCATAAGGGCAATGACCTTACGGATACTGGTATCAGGGGAAACGGTGATGGGATCATAAATCATTCCGCTTTCGGACTTTTTTACCCTCTCTACCTCTCTGACCTGCTCCTCAAGACTCATGTTTCTGTGGATAACTCCGAGGCCACCTTCTCTGGCCATAGCAATAGCCATCTGGCTTTCTGTAACCGTATCCATGGCAGCTGAGACCAAGGGAATATTTAGCCTTATCTTGGGGGTAATGTGAGTGCTTACATCAACATCCTTAGGCAGGACCTGAGAGTAAGAGGGGACAAGTAAGAGATCATCAAAGGTATAGGCCTCTCCAAGGATCTCAAGCATAAAAGACTTACTCCTCTGTAAATTTTAGCTAATATTATAATTCTTACTTTGGTAAAGTAAAGTCGCTTCCAAAATCCCGTATTCACTGAGCAAGAGTTCCTCTTTACCAAAATAGGAGAGGATCTCTCCATAAATCACAATCCCGGGAAGGGCAATATCCTCTCTCCCCTCCTCCATTCCTTTCATTATTCTTATCCTCGGAAGGGTAGCGTCGGCAAGCCTTTGAATCAATTTCTCCACCCTATCTAAGGTAATCTTGTGGCCGTGGAGTCTTTCGGAATCAAAATTGACTAATTTGAGGTCAAGGCTTCCGAGGAGACTAGCAGAGCCCCCGGTAATAACTATCTTTTCAAAGTTTTCACCGGGAAGCTCCTTTAACTGGTCTCTAACATAGGCTCTCAGAGATTCAAGAAGTCTCTTTGTCAGGGGATACCTGAGATTAAAGACCTCCTTTAAGGAAACCGATCCAAGGTCAAGGCTTTTAATAAAGGCGGGGGCTCCATCCTTTAAGTAAAGGAACTCCGTAGATCCTCCCCCTACATCTACCACCAAAAAGTTCCTTAAATTCAATCCTAATCTCTTTAACCCATAGGCTATTCCTTCTAAGGTGAGTTTGGCTTCCTTTTCAGGAGAGATAACCTCTATCTGAAAACCCGTCTCCTCAGCTATCCTTTTCAGGATAGCGGGAGCATTTTGAGCCTTTCTGAATACAGCTGTCCCCACGGCATAGTAATCCCTTACCTTATGGTCTTCCAGGATATCTCTAAAGTTTTTTAGGGCACTCATCGCCCTTTCCACTGCCTGAGGATTGATTATGCCTGAATCCGTTAACCCTTCACCCAGCCGGACATTCTCTCTAAAACTCTTCAAAAAGAGGCACCTCTCCTTAAAGTGCTTTCCAAGGATCAAACGAAAGGTCTGAGTTCCAAGGTCAAGGCCAGCTATCACTGGGGTATTCAGTCTCTCTTTAAATTCCTTTCCCATCTGGAAAACTGCTCTGGCCTTACCCTTAAGATAGTATCTCTGCTTATTTTTGGGATTGATAAAAAAATAGGGTTTGGCATGGTGCAATTCTATGACCCCAAAACCTCTCAGTTCAATTTTCTCTCCCCTTTTTAGGGCTGTTGTTAGAATATCAAAAAAATTGTCCACAATAAATTCAAGGTCTCTTTTGTCAAGTTCAGGAAAGTGGATCTTGAGTCTCTCGCAGAGTTCTCGCTTAGTCATGGTTCAGATATGTAATAAATAAAGTGCTCTCAGTCCTGAGGGCTCAAAGACCTGCACAGACTTGAGAGGAAGGTGCTCCTCTAAGAATCTCTTTATCACTCCCTTCTTTTCGGGATAATACACTAAAGAAACCTCTTTAAGACCAGCCCGCCTCTTCAAGGCCTCAAGGGTCTGATAAAAATTGCCCAGCTCATCCACAAGCCCAAGTTTCACCGCCTCCTCTCCGGTATAGATCTTTCCGTTGGCAAGGGCCCTTACCCTGTCTTCGGGAATCTTCCGGGCATCCACTATGGCCTTAACAAACTGCTCATGCAGGCTATTTACCTTTTCCTGAAGATAGGCCCGTTCCTCAGGAGAAAGCCTCCTAAAGGAAGAACCTGTGTCCTTGTAAGCCCCGCTTTTTATAACCTCAGAGGACACCCCTATCTTTTCCATGAGTTTTTCAAAATTGGGAAGCTGGATCATAACCCCAATACTTCCAGTAATTGTCCCGGGATTGGCAAAGACCTTCTCTCCAGCCAAAGAGAGATAGAGGCCACCTGAGGCAGCCACCTCCCCCATGGAAACCATGATGGGCTTAATCCTTCTCAAGGCCCTGAGCTGTTCGTAGATCTCCTGACAGGCCCCTACCGCACCCCCAGGGGAGTCAATCCTCACCAAAACCGCCTTCACATCCCCTCTTTCCATTAACTCCTTTATGGAAGATAAATAGGGCTCTGCCTCAAGGATGATCCCTCTTACCTCAAGAACCCCTATCTTTGGCCCACCTTTAAATCCCACATCTTTGAGCATAATCCCGAGGGAAAACAAAAAACTTACCAGGATTAAGAAGACCACAAGCCCACCCACAAAGGCAAGACCGTAAACCAGCCAGGGCCTCTTCATTTATGATTTTTCCTCAGGGTACTCTAATTTCTCTTTTATTACCCGGCCAAGGGTGGAAGACCTGGTTGAGCCTTGAGTCTCTCTGTAGGAATCTATCTCTCGCTTTTCCTCTTCCATCAGATAGGCCCTCTCTGACACCCAGAGCCTCCTCTTTTCAGGTTCAAAGTGTATTATCTTGACCTTGATTCTATCTCCTTCCTTGAGTTCTCTCTTTGCCTTCTCGCCTGAAGAAAGCTCCCTTAGGGGAAGAAAGCCCACAACTCCCGGCTGAACTTTAACAAAATAGCCTTTATCCTTGGCCTCTCCCTTTACCTCAACCTCTAAGAGATCCCCTGGTTTATATTTTTTGGCTACCTCTTCCCAGGGGTCAGGGGCTACCTCCTTAAGGCTTAAGACCAAACGCCTTTTTTCTGGATCAAGCTCTATAATACGGGCAGAAACCCTGTCTCCCGGCTTAAATAGGCTCTTCAAATCCTCAACCCTTTCCCAGGAGACCTGCGAGATGTGAACAAATCCGTCAAGTCCTTCCAGGACCTCCATGAAGAGTCCAAAGGAGGTAATGGTTTTGATTACGCCCTCAACGATGTCCCCCACTTTGAGCTCACGAGAGGCCCTTTCCCAGGGACTTTCTTCAAGCTTTTTAAGGCTAAAGATCATTCGCCTCTCTCCCGGGTCAAAATCGGTAATCACTACCTCTACCTGATCCCCTTCAGAGAGCACATCCTTCGGCTTAAGCCCCCTTTTCCAGGAGATCTCACTGGCAGGAAGAAGGCCCTCAAGTCCAGGCTCAACCTCAACAAAAGCCCCGAAATTGAAGACCTTTACCACCTGCCCTTTGATCACCTGATCAACCCGGTATCTCTGAGGGGCACCCTCCCAGGGATCAGGCTCAAGGGCCTTGAGGCTCACCTTCAGCTTTTTCTTCTCCGGATCCCAACTCAGGACCTTAAGCAGGAACTTATCTCCTTCAGAAAGGGAGATCTCTTTTTGAAGACCTCTTCTGCGGGTGACCTCAGAGGCAGGTAAAAACCCCGTTAGCACATCATCAAAATCAATGAGATATCCACCTTTAATAGCCCCTTTGACCCTTCCCTCCACGATACCCTCTTCAGTAATCCTCTTTTCAAGCCTCTTAAGTTTAAACTCCCTTTCCCTCTGGAGGTAAGATCTATGGGAGGCCACAAAGGAAGTGTCACTTAGCTTCAATATCAAGACAGGGACTTCCTTTCCCTCAACCTCCCCCTTGAGGGCAAGTTGAGAACTGGGCAAGAACCCCTTCAGAAGATCCCTGTATAGGACCTCAAAACCTCCCTTCACAGGTCTGAGGATGGTGACCTCAAGGGGTAAATCCTTTTCTTTGGCCTCTTTCAAGGACTCCCAGGCCTCTTCTTCAAGGACCTTTTTTACCGAGAGAAGATAAGCCCCCTCAGAGGATAGCCTTTTGACTACCACTGCCGAGACCGAATCTCCCACATTAAAGAGAAGGTCTCCAGTCCTTGTCTTAATCTCTTCAATGGGGATGCGGGCTTCCTTTTTGGTTCCTATGTCCACAAAGGCAAAGTCTCTATCAAGGTGGACTACGACCCCCTTCACTTTATCCCCTATTCTGGGGACATCTTCGCTCTGAGTTAGATATTCCTCTAAAAGATGGGCAAATTCCTCCATAGATGACTCCTTTTGAGGGAAATATCTCTTAGTTTAAATTAAAAATCCTGAAAAAGCAAGGCTTTGACAACTTCTTTTTCCTCATCTAAGGTCTTGAGCTCCCCTTTTAGTTTTCTTCTCCGGATCTCCCGCAGGATCAGACCAACCTTTTTGCCCTCTTTGGCCCCCAAGGCTTGAAGATCCTTTCCTGAAAGAAGGGGTCTTATGTGTCTAAAGGTCTTCCAGAATTCCAGAACAGGGGCTGTAAGCCTTTCTTCAAGGGAAAGCCTGAAAAGAAGATAAGCTGGCACCTTCTCCATCCTTTCAACCTTCTCCAAGGTATCCAGATTTTCAAAGGGTCTCTTTGTAAAAAATTCATAAAAGCTAAGAATTTTTTTTCTCTCAGCAGGTGAAAAGGCAAGTCTTTCCAGGCTCTTTTCCTCTATCTCAATCAAAAAAAGCCAAAAAAACCTCTCCAGATCCCTTGGAGTGAGTTCCCTGATGGCAAGATTGAGGACCTCTAAATCCCTTGGTTTGAAAGGCCTTTTTTTAAGAAGGCTCATCTCAAAGAGTCCAAGGGTTGAGGCCTCTTCAAGGAGCTTAGAAAGATTTTCTAAGGGCTCCTTGAAAAGAAAAAGTTTAAACTCCTGAGCAAGCCTCTGAGGACTAAGCCTCTCAAAGGCCTTAACTTCTCTTGCCCTTTCTAAGGCCATATAAAATTCCTGGGCATAGCTAAAGGAGAGCCTCACCTTATAGCGGACCCCTCTAAAGGCCCGGGTTGGGTCGTCCACGAAGGAGTCCCGGTGCAGTGGGCGGATTAATCCATGCTCCAGATCAGAAAGCCCTGAAATCAAGTCAACCACCCTTTCCTCATGGGGTGGAGTCAATCCGTAGATAAGGGCATTTATGGTAAAGTCCCTGCGGAGGATGTCAGATCTAAAGTCAGAGGGTTCTATTTTTGGTAAACTGGCCACATCCTGATAGGACTCCTTTCTTGCAGTAACCAGGTCAACGGTAAACCCCTCAGGAAGTCTTATTTTATAGGTCAGGAATGGAGACTTAAAGAGGAGTGCGCTTCCGGTTTTGACAAGTAAATCTGGAAGAAGGACCTCCCAATTACCCTCAAGGACAAGGTCTAAATCCTTTGAGGCCCTCTTGAGGAGGACATCTCTCACCGGCCCTCCGGCAAGATATAAAAAAAATCCCTGCTTTAGGGCCAGGGTCTTTGCAGAATCTAAGAACTCCAGGGCAGGCCCCGGCACCTTGAGATACATAGAAAATTCTCTCCAGGGAAAAAAAAGGATCTTCATTCTCTTGCCCGGGGATGAAACCTTTCGTAGGCCCTTTTCAAATTTTTGAGGTCAAGGTGGGTATAAATCTGGGTTGTAAGTAAACTGCTATGTCCGAGCATGAGCTGTAAGGCCCTTAGGTCTGCCCCACCCTCAAGAAGGTGGGAGGCAAAGCTATGCCTGAGGATATGAGGAGAGATTTTGGAGATCTCAAGGCCGATCTTTCTGGCATACTCCTTCAAAATCTGCCAGAATCTCTGCCGGGTAAGGGGACCTCCTCTTCGGTTCAAAAAGACAAAGCCCCTGCTCTTTGGAGTCACCCAGAGGGGCCTTATGCCCTGAAGATAGAGATTAAGGTATTCTAAGGCTATCTCTCCAAGAGGCACAAGCCTCTCTTTTTCTCCCTTTCCAAGGACCCGCACAAGGCCCAGATTAAGATTTATGTTCTCAAGCTTAAGTCCTACAAGCTCTGAGACCCTCAGACCTGTGGCATAGAGCACCTCAAGCATGGTTCTGTCTCTGAAACCAAGGGGATTTGAAAGGTCCGGTGCCTGAAGAAGCCTTTCCACCTCTTCCAGAGAAAGCACCTTGGGAAGCCTCTGAGGAAGCTTTGGACCTTCAAGAAGAGGCAAAAGGTCCACCTTTAAATGTCCCTTTTCAAACAAAAAAAAGAGAAAATTTTTTAGACTTGAGAGTTTTCTGGCTATAGAATAGGGATTAAAGCCTCTCTCCTTCAGCGAGGCTAAATATCCCCTGACACAGTTCAGGTTTATCTCCTCAAGTTCAAGGTTTTCTGACTTTAAAAAATTCAAAAAATCTGCCGTATCTGAGGCATAGGCCCTCAAAGTATTCAGGGAATAGTTTTTGCTTCCCGACAAATAAAGCAGAAAATCCTGCAATGGACCAGACATCCTTACAGGGCAAGTTCTTTAAGCAGTTTTTCAAGTTTAAAGGAGAGGACCTCATCTCGCAGGGACAGCCTCAGGGACTTCAACTTGGAAAGGAGCCCCTGTTTTTCCGGGAGGGAAAATTTGTCAAAGTCTTCCTTAATCTTCTCGCAGGTCTTGAGAAAGACCTCCCTTTCATCGGTATCTAAGAATAAAAGCAGATCCCTTGGTTCTTCAGGAAGACCAAATCTCTGATAAAACTCAAGAAGCATCCTTTTAAAATCCCTTTTCCCAAGGCTCAGGTGAAGCTTTTTGAGGTATTCTTCTTTCTCTGAATTATCCTTTCCGGAAAAGAGTTTGTCAAGTTCTTTAAGATAGCGTTCTCTGGACTTTTTGTCCTCAACCTTCCTATGAGCCTCTCCCTTTTCTACTTTTCTCCTGAGCTTGGCTAATCCACTGGCATCCTTAAGTTTGTCAATCTCCCGCCAGGAAAGCTTTTTTCTCTCATCAGACATTTCTTCACCTCCGGCACTCAATTTGAAAAATTTCCTCTTCAGGGAGCCTGATAGCCGAAAGCCTCCCTCCATAGACGCAACCTGTATCAAGGCCGATCCGGTCCTCAAGCAAGAAAACCTCGGGGAAGGGGGTATGGCCAAAGATAACCCTTTTGGGAAACCTCCCCTCAAAATGATAAAATCTCTGCCTGATCCAGAGCAGATCCTCCTCTGTCTGGAGGGCAAGGGGCCTTTCGGGATGAAGACCCGCATGGACAAAGATGTAAGCAGAGGTCTCCAGAAAGAGGGGTAGGCCCTCTATGAAGCTTATATCCTCCTGAGGAATCTTTAAGACCCCATTCTCAAGATAGTTTCTCAGGGTGGCTGAACCTCCGTTATATAAAAAGACATCCACATCAAGGCCCTTTAAATACCTTTCAAAGAGCCATTCGTGATTTCCCTTCAAGGGGAAGACCCTCTCAGGATAGGTCTCTTTGAGTTCCCTAATCAGCTCAAGGACCTTTCTTGAATCCGGCCCTCTATCAATATAGTCTCCCAGAAAAACAAGGTAATCTATTCCCCAGGCGATGGGTAGATTTGCAAGGAGACCCTCTAAGGCGGAGAGACATCCATGAATGTCTCCAATGGCAAAAAGACTACTCCCAGTATCTGGACCTTCTATCGTCAAGCCTCTTGAGTCCATATTTCTCAGTCAAGGCAAGGGCACGGTTCCACTCATCTTTATTGATCTTTCTATCCAAGGGAGGATACCTCCAGGCATCCCCACAGGGCCTGTATTGATCCATAAGGTTAAAGTAGGTGTCCCGAGAGACCTCTTCAGCCACAAAGCGGATGACCTCTTCCGTCTGAGAGAGATCTTCCGGTAAGACAAGGTGCCTGACAATTAAACCCCGTTTAGCAATCCCATCTTCAATAAGGAGATCTCCCACCTGACGATGCATCTCCAGCACGGCCTTTTTCACTATCTCAGGATAACCCTTTACCTTGGAAAGTCTCAGGGCCACCTTTTCATCCATAAACTTAATATCCGGCATGTATATGTCTATTATCCCTTCAAGGAGCCTCAGGGTCTCAAGGGACTCATAGCCTCCACAATTATATACTATCGGAAGGTTTAGCCCCTTTTCAGCCGCTATCTTTATGGCCTTGACTATAAAGGCTATCTGATGGGTTGGGGTTACGAGATTTATATTGTGACAGCCCCAGACCTGCAAAATAAGCATGATCTTGGCAAGGTCTTCTACTTCAATCTCATCTCCCTCTCCCAGATGGCTGATCTCCCAGTTCTGGCAAAAGACACAGCTCATGTTGCAGTAAGTAAAAAAAATGGCCCCTGAACCCGAGGTTCCAACAAGGGGTCTTTCCTCACCAAAGTGAGGGCCGTAGCTTGCAACAATGGGTTTTGAAGTGACCCGGCAATATCCCTTTTCCCCTTTCAGGCGATCCACCTTACATTGGTGAGGGCAGAGCCGACAGGGACTCATAAGTTCATAAAGAGATGAGACCCTCCTTTCAAGCTCACCGGTCTCAAGAAGCCTCAGATAACTGGGATAGGTTTTCATCTCCATAATTCCATCCAGTGTTTGACCTCAGGGGGTCTCCTTATAAGGAGGTTGAAATTCAGGTAACAGCCTGTGCAGGCGGTAGCAAGAATGCTCTTGCCTAAAAGTCTCCCTTTCCAGAGCCTAAAAAAATCCTTTTGAAAGCCCCTAAGCCAGAGGGTCGGTTTGGCAGATCCGCAGCAGAAATCCTCAATCTCAAGTTTATTTTTAATCCCCTTTTCAACAGAAGTCAAGGGTGATTTGAGATGACAGGGCAGGTGATAGAGAAGCCTTGGTCCCTCTTCAAACTCTATAGAAAGACCGAGAGATTCCCTAAGAAACTCCGTGACAAAGAGGGTGCGACCTGCAAGCTCTATCACAGATTCAGCTTGAAGGGCCCCCTCAAAAAGCAAGGGATAGACCCTTTTTATGACCCAATAACAGGTGGCACAGAAGGTCACTAAGGGCTTTTTTTCGGAAAAGAGCTCAAGCTTCCTTAGGGCATATCTCTTGAGTGTTTTAGCTGACCTCAGGCTTACATAGGGGATACCACAGCAGTCCTGAGCCCCTGGTAAATGAGGCTTAACCCCAAGGGTCCTTACCTTTTCCAAAAAAATAAAGAGGGCTGAGGGATAGAGGTGTTTTAATCCACAGGAGAGAAAGATATAAAAGTCCCCTGATTGGAATTCCTTAAGGACAGATTCGTCAAAGCCCTTAAATATCTGTCTTCCCCGGGGATGAAGGTAAAGGAGGGGAAGGGGATCCTCAAGGTACGGATATTCCACCCCCTTTTTTTCAAAGGCCCTGCGAAGATAAAGCTGAGGAAAGCTTAACCCGTAGGGACAGATCCCTGCACATCTATCACAAAAAAGGCAGAAATCAAAACTTTGCGAAGGGATTTCTCTATCTAAAAGAAAATTCCTTCCCCGGGGGGAAAACCCCTCCTGCAGAAAGAACCTGTAACTCGGGCATTGGGGAAGACACTTGCCACAGCGGACACAGATTTCAGGACCTTCCTTGTTCATTTCTCTCCTGAAGCAGTCTTTCTAACCACCAGGAACACCACTCTGTTTCAAGAATGGCTGAGGCAAGGGACTTGGACTCATCCAGCAAGAGCCTCCTTCTGGCATAATTAATCCAGCGATCGGCAAAGGGATTATTGAGGTCCCTCTGCTCTTTGAGCTGAACAATAAGGTCAAGGGTATCGGCATCGTGAACTATTCTGGCCTCTAAGGTCTTGCCCTCTCTGTACTCTTCAAATAAGATAAGCACTTCTTCCTCAAAGGGAAGTCCGCCAAAGGCCTCCTTGAGGGCCCTTTTCTCATCTGCTTTATTGTAGAGTTTATTAACGGCATTAAAATCCCCTGTTCTTGCCTCAGGAAAATCATGCAAGAGTGCCATTTTCAGGGCCTTCTCCTCATCTACCCTACCCTTAAAGAGCTTGCAGAGAAGAAAGGTGCAGAGGATCACACCAAAGGAATGACCGGCAACATCCTCTTTTCCCGTCCCAAGGTAGCTATAACCCGTCCTTTCTATCCTCTTGAGAAGGGACCCTTCAAAGAGTAGTTTGGCTAAGCGATGTCTAAAACTCAAAGTTGTCTCTCCGCCAAGTAAGCCGATACCTTGAGGATAATCCTGGCTGCAAGAAATTCTGTAAAGGGATTGCCTGGAAGAGGTCTTGTCTCCACGATATCCATCCCTACGGGGTTATTTTCAACGAATCTTTTCAGGATTTGCAAAAGCTCTCTCCAGTTAAGGCCTCCGGGCTCAGGGGTCCCCACCCCTGGAGCAAGAGAAGGATCAAGGGCATCCATGTCTAAGCTCAGATAAACTGGGCCACCCTTTAAAAAGGCTGAAACCTTCATCAGAGCCTCTTGAAAGCCCTCAGAAAGGTCCTTTGCAAAAATTACCGGAAGATTCCCTTTAGAGATTAATAAAAATTCTTCCTCAGAAATAGCCCTAATTCCGAGACTGAGAACGGGTATTCCCATTTCATAGATCCTCCGCAGGACTGTGGCATGATTAATCCTTGTGCCAAGATAGGTATCCCTGAGGTCAAGATGGGCATCCAGATGGAGCAGGCGTATATCCGGATAAAATTTCTTGAAGGCCCTTACACTTCCAAGGGTGAGGGTGTGCTCACCTCCTATGAGGATGGGGAAAAGACCGGATTTGAGGGCCTCCTCTGTAAGCTCTTCCACTCTCTTCAGGGCAGAATCAATATCCAGGGGGAGCTCTTCAACAGGAAAGGTAAAAAATCCAAGGACCTCATGAGGTGAAAGAGAGGTCTCCTCATCAAAAAACTCAAGATTCGGACTGACCTTGAGGATTTCTAAAGGGGCTTCCTTGGTGCCCTTAAGCCAAGTGGTTGATAACTCTAAGGGAACAGGAATCAGAGCTACCCTGGCCCGAAGATGGTCGGGTAGCCCCAAAAAGGGAATTTTCATCCTTAAAGCACAAGGTTTTTCCTTTCAAAACGCATAAAATTCTCAACGGCCCTTATAGAGCGAGGAAATTCAAGACCTCTATCAAGGAGCCGGATCTCACTCTTCTGGATCTCAAACATCTCGGTTATGTCCTGAATGGCCTTATCTACATTAAAGGGCTTGCAGGAAAAAATATCCACACTCAGATAAAGCTTTTCAGGAAAGGTATGAATACTTATATGGCTTTCGGCAATGATAACAAAGCCAGAGATACCCCAATCCTCGGGTGTGGGGGCATAGTATTTAAAGACATAGGGGGGCATTATCTTTGTCATCTCAATGTCTTCAGGATACTTGTGAAGAAAACTATAGATATAGTCAAGGTCCATAAGCTTTTCCCGGTTTGCGCCGTAGCCATCCAGAATCAGGTGCTGACCAAAGCCATACTCCATTTTCTCAAAGTTTTTCATCTTCCCACCCCCTGAGAGAATTCGTCCCCACCGGAACGGGCTATAAAATATATCATATTTTTCATTTGTCAAGAGCCTTGATAAAATTGAATGAACCTGCCTTATCCTGAAAAGGCTGGATTTATTTCATCAACTTTCTGCTCTATCTTTCATTTTCTTGCTTTTTCTTTGCTTAATCCTTTATCTTAGACTCAAAATTTGAGGCCTTGGAGAAAAATTTCTTTCCGCATCACTATGCAGGCTAAGGGTCTTAGGGTCTCCTATTTCGTTTTCTGGTAGCCGCAAGCTTTAGCTTGCGTCAGATTTTAAAGATTTTTTATTTTTGAAACCTACACGGGCAAAAGCCTGCGGCTACCTAAATCCTTAAACCATTTCAAAGGCAAGACCTAAAGGTCTTGTGGCTACCACAAAAAAAACAATTTTGCAAAGAACTCTTTTAAAAAATTTTTATGTATTACCGCTGGCCCATAGCTTTAGCTTGCGTGGATTTTTCCCTTTGATGAGAGAGGATAGATGAGTTGAGTTTAAGCCTTTTGGTGGTATTATACCTTTAAATGAAGGTCTTAGGCAAATCTCTTTTAACCTTTTTATTTTCCCTTCTCTTTCTTTTGCTCTTTTACTCCCCCTCACCAACCTTTCTGGGATTTTTTAAAATTCTTCCTGAAGAAAGAGAGATAGAACTTGGAACCCTTTATCTCCCGGCCTCCCTTGACGAATTTGAAGGCACCTATCCTGAGGAAAAGGTTCAGGAATATTTACAAAGTATAGGAAAAAGGATAGCTCAAAATTCAGAGCGCAAGATGCCCTATCAGTTTCATCTTGTCAATTCAGGTGTTGTGAATGCCTTTGCCCTTCCGGGAGGTCCGGTTGTTATAACTCGCGGGATCCTGCTCACTTTAGAGGATGAGGATGAACTTGCGGGAATCCTTGCCCATGAGATAGGGCACATTGAAAGGAGGCATCACGCAAGATTTGTGGAAAAACAGCTTGCCCTGGGTATCCTTCTTCAGATCGGTTCTCTCTTTCTTCCCCAAAACCTAAGCGGAGAGATCCTTTTTCAATTAGGAAAGGTCTCAGCCGGGCTCCTGAGTCTCAAATTTAGCCGGGATCAGGAAAGAGAGGCTGATGAGTCAGGATTCAGGCTCCTCCTTAAAACAGGTTATTCTCCAGAGGGGATGCTTAAGGTCTTTGAGAGATTTAAAAAGATGGAGAAGAAGAGGGCACCGGAATGGCTTTCAACCCATCCCCTTCCTGAAAGCAGAATAAAGGACTGGCAGGAGAGAATGGAAATCCTGAAACCCTCAGGCGCCTTTATTAAAGGAACTTCAAGGTTTACAGAGGTTAGAAACATGCTCCTTGCAACTCAGCCCTCCTTTGAGGAATTTCAAAAGGGCAAAAAGGCCTTTGGGGAGAAGGACTTTTCCCAGGCTGAGAAGCACTTTTTAAAGGCCCTTGAGCTTTATCCGAAAAATGTGCCGGCCCTTTTGTATCTTGCAAGGGTTAATCTCCGGGAAAAGAACTATCCCACAGCCAGGGACTTTGCCTTTCAAGCCCTGAAACTCAATCCTGAGCTCTTTTCAGCTCATTATCTCTGTGGCCTCTCCGAGTTTGCCTTAGATAACTTTGAAAGGAGTGTAGCCTATTTTGAAAAGGCTAAAAAACTTATCCCCTTTGAGGGTTCAAGTTATTATTATGCCGGGCGAAATTATGAAAAACTGGGGAAGCTCATCAAGGCCAGAGAAAATTATAAAAAGGCCTTAGATATTGGGCCCAAGAATGCCCCCTGGTATCAGGACTGTCTTCGCAGATACCAGAGATTAACTTAAAAATGCTTGAGGCCCTCCTTTTCCATTTTCCTGTATCAGGTGTAAAGACCTATGTCTTTTTGCCACCTCTCTTTTCCTTTGTATTGTCCCTTTTCTGCGCAACCGGTGGGGTAAGTGGGGCCTTCCTCTTGCTCCCCTTTCAGGTAAGCCTTCTAAACTTTGTCTCTCCCTCGGTAAGTGCTACCAATCATCTTTACAATGTAGTTGCCATCCCGGCAGGTGTATATCGCTACTGGAAGGAAAAGAGATTTTACTATCCCCTGACCCTTCTCATAACCATAGGGACCTTCCCCGGGGTAATAATAGGCTATTTTTTAAGGGTCTCCTATTTTCGGGAGCTCAAAAATTTTAAACTCCTTGTGGGAGGGGTTCTCCTCTTTATTGGCCTTAAACTCCTGTATGACCTCTTTTTTCCAAAAAGGGAGGTCTCCTTTTCTCCTGAGCCTGTAAAGACTCTGAAATTCAACCTTCGCATCCTTCAATTTGAATATGCTGGAAGAGCTTATTCTATCAATACTATTTTATTAGCCCTTATAGCTTTAGTAATCGGGATTGTGGGAGGTATCTATGGCATTGGAGGGGGTGCGGTAATGGCTCCCCTGCTTCTTGCCTTTTTTCAACTTCCCCCGTATATCTTTGCAGGGGCAACCCTATTTGGGACCTTTTTAACCTCAATCCTCGGAGTCCTTGTTTACACCTTTGGAGGAAATGGTCCGGACTTTTTACTGGGTTTCCTCTTCGGTCTGGGAGGCTTTATAGGAATCTACCTTGGGGCCAAAATTCAAAAGAGGGTCCCTCAAAGGGTGATTCGCCTGATCTTAACTCTCATGCTCCTTTATATATCATTACAATACCTTTCCTTACTCTCCTCCTTTGCCCGCTTCCTTAAGTTTCACTCCTTTCTGGTATGGAGATTCCTGTCGTAAAAAAGTTTGAGCCTTATCTTTTTTAATTCCTGAAGGGTTTCAAGAGGGAGATACTCGGGAAGGGAGAGCTCTTGAGAGATCTCCTTTATGGTATTAAGGCCCTCCCCTTTGAAATGACACATGGTATAGATGTTATAAGGCCAGTGTGGATAGGACTTCCTGAGATAACAATGAGTTATAAAACTATACTTAGCCAGGTTTTTACCAGCTTCATTAATTCTATCCTCTGGCACAAGCCAGGCAACCATGATATTTTTTTTATAGCCAAGCTTAGTATGTCTCAAAAGGCCAGCAAACCTTCTCAGGGCCCCCTTTTCTTTCATCATCTGTAACCAGTCAAAGATAAAGCTTTCCTCAAGGCCAAGCTTTTGGGCTATCTCTTTAAAAGGTTCAGATACAAGAGGTAAGGGTTCTTGAAGCAGTTTAACCAAATCCCTGTCTAACTCAGAGAACTGAAAGGAGTCTTCCTTTTGGGCTGTGGAGAACTCCTCAAGATGATTGGGAGATTCAACATCAAAAACTGCCGCTATTTTGAAGACCCTAATTATGGGAAGATAGAGAAAATCCTCAGCCCCGCTTTCCCTGAAGAGCTTCTCAGCCTCCTCTAAAAGATTGACTCCTGGGGGCACAACTAAGGTAAACCAGATATTATAGGTATGTCTGCGAAGGTAATTATGACTGACCCCGGGATGGGCATTGATTATCCTTTCTGCCCTTGGTAGATCTTCTTCAGGCACCTTAAAGGCAAAAAGGGATGAGGAATGGCCAAGGGCCAGGGGATTAAAGATGGCAGAAATTTGTCTGAGTTTTCCCCTTTTTTGCCAGGCTCTCAGGACCTCAAGGACAAGGTCCTCCTCAGTATGGAGGGCTTTAGCTATGGCTTCAAAGGGCCTTGAAGTTAAAGGAAACTCCTTCTGTAAAAGCTGAATCAATTGTCCTTCGTCAAGGGTAATACTTTAGCCTCCGTAATGAAGAAAATTTTTCAAAAGCTTAAGTCTGTTTGGATGTTTGAGTTTTCTTAAGGCGTGGCTCTCAATCTGTCTTATTCGCTCCTTGGTTACTCCGAATTTCTGTCCCACCTCTTCTAAGGTATAGGCCTCCCTTTCACCAATACCAAAACGCAGCCTTATTACCTTTTCCTCTCGAGCAGAGAGGGTCTTTAAAAGCTCACGAATTTTTTCAGAGAGGGCAACATTAAAGGTAAACTCATCTGGCCTGAGAATATTATGATCCTCAAGAAAATCCTTAAGGGTTGTATCTTCCTCCTCGCCAACGGAGGTCTCAATAGAGATGGGCTGCTTCATGACCTTAAAGATATAGTTCAGCCTTTCCACAGAAAGGCCTGTCTCTCTGGAGAGCTCCTCCAAGGTGGGCTCCCTTCCATATTCCTGATAAAATTTGGTATAGACAATCTTGCTTATCTTGTAAATGGCCTCAATTATGTGAACAGGAACCCTGATGGTGCGGGTATTTTCGGCTAAATAACGGGTGATGTTCTGTCTTATCCACCAGGTAGCATAGGTGGAAAATTTGAACCCCTTTCGGTAATCAAACTTTTCAACGGCCTTTAAAAGACCAATATTGCCCTCTTGAATGAGATCCGATAAAAGAGAGCCCTTAGGTGCATATTTCCTGGCAATAGAAATAATCAATCTGAGATTAGCACTTACCAGTTCCTCTTTAGCGCGCTTAATCTTGAAGAAGGCCCTGTGAATTTTCTGGGCTGATTCCAATATCCTTGGCAGGGACTCACCAAAAAAATCTAAGGCTGCCTCTATCTCTTTCTTTTTTTTCTCTGCCTCTTTGAGAAGGCCTTGAAGTTCTCTATTTTTTTCAAGTTCCTCCCTTATCTTCTTTGAAACCCCCTTAGACCTTCCCTTAGTACCATTCAGGGAAAGGAGCCTTTCAAAATCAACCCTCAAGTCTTTAAAATTATGGGAGAAATTGATTTTAAGCCTTTCAAGGGAATCATACTTCTTCTTAACCTCTAAGATTTCACAGGAAAGCTCCTCTAAGAGATTCTTGGTTGGTCTCACCTCATAGATCTGATTAAAGACCGCATCCAGAAGCCTCTTTTTATCCACCCCTTGAAAGTCTTCTTCTAAAAATTCTAAAAGCTTATCCTGTAAGGACTTAAGCCATTCCACTCTAAAGGCTTCCTTCTTTTCAAGAAACTCATAATCCTTAAAAAACTGGGAGAAAAGGTGTTCCCTTTCCATCTTTTTTAAGAGGCTATAAAACTTTATTATCTGGGTGGGATACTGAAAAACCTCCTCAAGGATCTCCCTTTCTCCCTCCTCAATGGTCCGTCCGATTCTCACTTCATCCTCTTTCGTTAAAAGATTATGATTAAAGACCTCAGAGAGATAGATCTTAAGGGAATCGTCCCTTTTGGAGGCCTTCACCTCCTCTTCCATCAAGGCCTCTTCAAATTCCTCATCTAAAAAGTCTTCCTGGTCAAAGAGGCAGGTTTTGGTGTTCTGGAGGCTCATAAACTACCTCCTTTAAGGGTTTTTTAACTCTTTGCAGAGCCTAAGATTTGAATCTATTTGCAGTAAATAACTTTCAGCCTCCTCCTTTTTCCCGGACCTCTGTATATGCCTTAGCCTCTCGGCAATCTGCAGGATCTCCCTCTTTTGGAGCTCAACCCGGATAAATCTTTTTATATCCTTCAGGGCCTGGTTCTTATCCTCAAAGGGGGGAGAAAAGAGGAGATCGCCCAGGATCTCCTGAAAGGAGGGCTCTGGAAAATTCAAAAAGGAGATTTCTCCTTCGGAACTTAACTCCAGAATTTTGACTAAGAATTGATGGTAAGGGCCTGGTGAAGGACTTTCCCTGAGCAGTCTCTCTAAGCCTGCGGATAAAAGTTCAGGGAGGTCCTCAGGAAAGCTAACGAGATACTGGGCAATATTTTTTATAAGACACTCTTCCCGGCTTAACGGAGTTTCTGGACAAGGCTTCGGGGCAATTCCTGCTGGTCTCCTCAACCTTTTGGCAACATCTGACTCAGAGACCTGAAAATAAAAGGAGAGATCCCCTATAACTCTCTGGAGAAGCACAGGGTCCTCTACCCCTTGAAAGAGCTCAAGAACCTCCTTAAAAACCCGGCTTGGACTTTGATTGTATTCCTTACGATAAAACTCATAGACAAAGGCCAGAGGCTCCTTAAGCAATCTAAAGAGCTCCTTTTTTAACTCCTCGGAATCCTCAGGAAATTTCCGGGCATAGGAGTCTGGGTCTTCACCCTCTGGAAGTAAGACTATCTGAGGTAAAATTCCCTCTTTAACCAACAGGGATAGGGCCCTTAAAGAGGCCTTAGCTCCTGCTTCATCTCCATCAAGCAAAAGGTAAAATCTCTCGGCAAGGGGTTTCAATTTCTGAATGTGTTTTTCCGTTAAGGCAGTGCCACAGGTTGCCACGATATTCCTAATCCCCCTCTTCCAAAGGGACAGAAAATCAAAGTATCCCTCAACGAGGAAAACCTCTCCCTCTTTTTTGATGTAGTCCTTACTTTGAAAAAGGCCGTAGAGGACCTCACTTTTTTTAAAAATCCTGCTTTCAGGTGTATTGAGATATTTTGGTTCCACCTCCGGGCCCAAGGCCCTTCCACCAAAGCCGAGACACTCTCCCTTTTCATTGAAGATGGGAAAAATCAGCCTGTCCCGGAAGAGGTCATAGTATGAGCCGTCTTCTCCCTTCCTCAGGAGCCCTGCGGAAACTGCCAGATCAAGGTCTATTTTTTGGGCCCTGAGCATACTTGCAAGCACCCTTCCCTCTGAGGGAGCATAGCCAAGATAAAAGGCCCTGGCCTCCTCTTCTCCTATGTTTCTACTTTTCAGATAGGCCCTGGCCTTCTCTCCTGAGGGATTATTCCAGAGGTAATGCTGAAAGATTTTGGCAACCCTGAAGTTAACCTCAACTAAGTCCTTTTCCTTTCTCTTTTCTGCAAAGGCCCTCTGGTCAAGTTTTAAACCTGCCTTTTCTGCAAGCTCCCCAAGGGCCTCTCTAAACTCAAGGCCCTTTATTTTCATGTAAAAGGAGACCACATCCCCTGATGCCCCACATCCAAAGCATTTAAAGATCTGTTTTTCGGGATTAACAGTGAAAGAGGGCGTCCTTTCGGTATGAAAGGGGCACAACCCCACATAGTTTTTGCCAACCTTTTTTAGCCTGATGTATTGAGAGATAAAACTTACGATCTCAAAATGACTTTTGACTTCGTCAAAAAGGTTTGTATGACTCATAGGGTCTTGACTAGTAGCCTCCCATACTCTTTAACATAAGAAATGAAAAGGTCAAGAGATTGCTTCAATTTTTTGGATGGATGTAAACTATGGTTGCTCCACTTCCCCCTTCAAAGGAAGGAGCCTCCTCATAGCCCTTTACCAGCGGATGCTCTCTTAAATAATCTCTTACGGCCTGGCGAAGTCTCCCTGTGCCATGTCCATGTACAACCAGAAGTTGCTCCTTACCTTCTAAAAAACAGGTATTGAGCTCCTTCTCAAGTCTATTCAGGGCACTTTCCACATCCTCCCCTAAGAGATACAATTTTCCCCTGCCTGAGGATGAGCCCTGAGGGGCAAAGGGGAAATATTTTGTCCTCGCTGGGATTCCCGCTTTTTCCGCCTCCCTTTTCAACTCCCTTAAGGGAACCTCCATCTTCAGCTGTCCTGAAAGGACAAGGGCTGTTTTTTCCCTGATCTTAAGAATAGTCCCTTCCTTGCCAAAGCTTTTTATAAAGACCCTTTCTCCTTCCTGAAAGGTCCTCTCCTCAAGGGGCTCACTCTTCTGTTTTTCCTCTATAAATCTCTGAAATTCCCTGAAAGCCCTCTTAGGGGACCTGGATGTCTTCAATCTTTCTAAGAGGTTGCGAAAATCTCTTTGCCATTCCCCATAGACCTTTTCAACAGCCCTTTCATACCTTGTCTCAAGCTCCCTTTTCAATTGGGCAAGCCTTTCTCGCTCTTCCTCTAAGTCCCTTAGCTTTTCTTCCCATTCCCTTTTCAGCGTCTCAAGGGCTTCAATGTTTTGAGCATACCTTTCCTGGAGTTCAAAATAGTCCTTGTCTGTAAGCAAATCCCTTGCCCGCTTGAGCAGATCCTCAGGGAGCCCTACCCTTCTTGCCAACTCAAAGGCATGGGAATCACCAAGATAATTGTACAAAAGGCGATAGGTCGGGCTAAAGGTCTTTCTATCAAACTCAACTGTTGCAAAGGCAAATTCCTTTCTCTGAGAGGCAAGGGCTTTCAGGATATGGGAGTGGGTGGTAACAACAACTCTGGCCCCCTTTTTCAGGATATTTTCAATAATTGCCCAGGTCAGGGCTGATCCCTCCTCTGGATTTGTCCCCCTCCCTGGCTCATCTAAAAGCACAAGACTCTCTCCATCAGCGTGTTCAAGGATCCTTTTGAGATTTTTCAGATGGGCTGAAAAGGAAGATTCTCCCTCCCAGAGGTCCTGTTCATCACCAAGATCCACAAAAAGCCTTTTGAAGTAAGGGATCCGGCTCTTTTTAGCTGGCAGGAGAAAGCCATTCTGGGCCATAAGCACAAAGATCCCAATGGTCCGCAGGGTAACGGTCTTCCCACCCAGATTTGGTCCGGTAATCAAGAGGGCCTGCCTTAGATAATAATTGTTGGGCACCGGATAGAGCGCTTCTTTCTCCTCAGCTCTGAAAAAAAGGAGAGGATGAAAGCCCTCTTCAACCGAAAGCTCATCAAACCCTTCCTCATCAGGGAAAATTCCCCTGTAGGATCTACCCAGCTCAACCCTTGCTATAGCCAGATCAAGGGATACCATGGCCCTTTCAAGATTCAGAAAACTCCCCAGCCAGGAAAGGACCTCCTCGGTGAGCTCTCTCAGGATCTTGGCCACTTCTCTGTCTTCTTCCCAGATAAGTTCTTCCAGCTCGTTTGTGAGATGAACGATACTAAAGGGCTCTACAAAGATAGTGGCTCCGCTCTGAGAAAAGCCCCGCAGGACCCCCCTTACCTTGTTTTTAGCCTCAGGTCTTACAGGCAGGACATATCTTCCCTCTCGCTGGAGAAAGATAGGCTCCTGCAGATAACCCAGTTTGTAATATTTATCTTTGAGGTTTTCAAGTTTTAAAAACAATTCCTCTTCAAGAAGTCTCTTTTTCCTTCTTATAATTCTCAATTGATAACTTGCAGTGTCCTTAACCTCTTTCCGTTCAAGGTCAAAGACCTCCCTTATCCAATCTAAGAGTGGAGAGAACTCCTCAGAAAGTTTTGAAATGAGTGTAAAGGGAGAATCTCTGAGGGCCTCTCTTAATTCCAGAGAGGTCTTAATCCACAGGGCTATCTGGTAAACCTCCTTGGGCAGGAGGACCCCTCTTTTACTAACAACATCAAGCAGACTTTGAAGGGCAGGAAGAGGGGGTAAATGGATGCCTTTACCCTTTTCCACTAAATTCCAGAGGAATTTGCTCTCCTCAAGGAGTCTTTTTGATTCCTCTGGTAAAAAGACTGGCTCCAGATGGGAGAGCCTGATTTTTGAGGCTTCACATTTGAGATAGGGCAAAAGCCTCTCTTTTAGACCTTCCCAGTCTAAATAGGCAAAATCCTTTGACACTTAAAGGATAAGTTAGTCTTCAAATTTTTGCTGGATCTTTTTAAGTTTTTTTAGGAGCTTCTTTTTAGCTGCCTGGACCTTCTTTCTCCTCTTAACACCGGGTTTTTCGTAAAACTCTCTTTTTTTCACCTCTGAGAGGATCTTAGTTTTTTCAACCAGCCTTTTAAATCTTTTGACTGCCTGCTCAAAGGATTCGCCGTCTCTAACTATGATTCCCGCCAAAGAAAATCCCTCCTTATAAATTTTCCTTAAAAGTAGCATCTAATCTGATTTTGTCAAGAAGCCTTTACATTAATTGAAGAGCCGGCGGAGGGACTTGAACCCTCAACCTTGGGATTACAAATCCCACGCTCAGCCGATTGAGCTACGCCGGCCTTTTTAGGTAGGTGTATTTATAAAAAACGGAGGAGGCGGGATTCGAACCCGCGGCACGAGCTATTAACCCGTGCACTCGCTTAGCAGGCGAGCGCCTTCGACCTCTCGGCCACTCCTCCCTACTAATTCCGGGGCGTGGATTCGAACCACGATTCTGGGAGTCAAAGTCCCATGTCCTGC
>CAYTDX010000010.1:0-24751 GCA_964436655.1 uncultured Caldimicrobium sp. | reverse complement strand
GGCTAAAGCCTGCGCCTACCAAAATCTTTAAAACTTTTCTTTTGCAGGCTAAAGGTCTTTCGGCTATCACAAAAAAACAATTTTGCAAAGGTCTCATACTGCCTTGTAAATTTTTCTTTCTTAATCTAAAATAAATCCATGTCCTCAAATCTGATCCTCTATCAGGCCAGTGCCGGCTCCGGGAAGACCTATCAGCTTTCTCTGAGTTACCTCAGGCTTTTAAAGAGGTTTTCCCTCCCCAAAAGGGAGGCCCTGAAGGGAATCCTTGCCATAACCTTTACCAACAAGGCTGTTTATGAGATGAAGGAGCGTATAATTTCCTTTCTCAAAGAGATTGCCCTGCAGACAGAAAAGGGGCTTTCCCTCTCTAAGGAAAGCGGGCTTACCCCTGAGGAGGCAGAGGAGTTTCTGGAGGAGATCTTTCTTCATTACGATTATCTTGAAATAAGAACTATTGATAGTTTTTTACTCAAGCTATTCCGTGGACTTGCCTATGAGTTAAATCTTCATCCCGATTTTAAGATTAAAAAATACTTAGAGGATAACCATTTAGAAAGGGCGCTACTGAGGCTCTTTGAAAGGGCTCAGGCTGACCAGAGGATCTGGCAGTTCCTGGAGGCCTTTGTGGACTTTCTCCTAAATAACGAAGAGGCCTTGAGAATAAACTTTAAAGGCAAGATTATTTCAGAGCTTGATAAATTAGTGCGTCTCTCAACCTACAGGGAGGAACTTCTTCGTTCAAACAGTGCCCTGAAGGCCCCTGAGGATCCCTCTTCTGAAAGACCAACTACCCTTCTCCGAGGACACCTTTATTTTAATCTCTGGTCTTTACTCAAAGAGGAATTAGAAAAGGTGCTTTATGAAGAAGGGTCCCTTTATATGGGGATCTGGAAGGAGAAACTTGCCCAGACCCTGCAGAAGGATTTTTTACCCTGGATTTACTTCAAGCTTGGCAACCTCCAGGCCTTTATCATTGATGAATTTCAGGATACCGATAAACTTCAGTGGACGGCTATTTTCCCTCTGGTTGAGGATATTATCGGTAGTGGCCGGATTTTCCTTGCAGCCGGAGATACCAAACAGTCTATCTATCGCTGGAAAGGGGGGGACCCAGGTCTTATCCGTTCCCTCAGGGAAAGACTCTCTCCCTACGGACTTTCTGAAGAAAACCTGAACTTTAACTTTAGAAGCGCCCTATCTATTGTGGAATTCAACAACGCCCTCTTCAATTTACTTAAGGAACAGGATGAGCTGAAAAGAATGGTCCTGAAAGGTGTGCTCGGAAAGGACACCTCAGAGGAGGTCTTAGAGATAGCCATCGGTGAATTTGAGGCCCTCTTTCCCCGGGTTACTCAATGGGCAAAGAGAGAGGATTCTGGCCGGGTTTTCATTGAGTGGCTTTCCCTTAAGGGTGGCAATCAAGGGGAGGCAAAGGTCGCAAGCTATCAGAGGATTGAGGAGATTTTAGATACCCTGAAAAAGGAGGGGAGCTTAGAGGATACCGCTATCCTTCTTCGGGAAAACAAAGAGGTCTCTGAGTTTTCTGCCTATCTCTTATCTAAGGGCTATACTGTTATCGGAAGCTCCTTTCTGAAACTCAAAGAATCTCCTCTTCTAAATGCCCTGGTTGCCTATCTTAGGCTTCTCTATAATCCGGAAGATGAAATCTCCTTATGCTCAGTCCTCCTTGGCCTTTTTAAGGAAGAGGGGAGAGAACTCCTCAGGAATTACCAGAAAATAAGGCCCTTTAAAAATCAGGGGTTTACTCTATTAGACTATCTCAAGACCTATGCCCCTTCCTTTTATGAGAAGGCTATCCGAGAGCCTTTGAAGAGGGGAGGCCTTCTCAATCTTTATCAGTTTTCAAGATTTCTGGTGAATCACTTCCCCTTAGAGGAGGCCTTTCCTGAGGAAAGGCCCTATCTCAACAAGTTCTTAAGCCTTTTGCTCAAAACTACCGCTCAAGAAGAGGATCCCCAGGAGTTTCTTGCTAACTGGGAGACTATAGCAGATGAGGAAGAGCTTGAGCTCCCGGAGGAGGTCTCAGCTATTAAGGTCCTGACCATTCACAAATCCAAGGGGCTTGAGTTTTCCAAGGTGATTGTGCCTCTAAATTTCAGTCTCAAGCCCTATAAGCCTCCACTGGGGCTTCTTTTCACGGCAGAAGGTGTTCATAAAGGGAAAAAGGATGAGCTTCCTGAGGAGCTTCTTCGCCTCTATCATCTTGAAAAAATTCAACACTCCTTGGAGATATTTAATCTCCTCTATGTGGCCTTTACCAGGGCAAGGGATGAGCTTTATATTATTGTCCCCCTTGGATTGAAGACCAATTTCCTTTCTGCGGAGATCTTTATGCAGATCTTTGAGACCCTGCAGGATGGGGACCCTGGAATAAAGCATAGTTTTCTTGTAGAAAGGTCCTCAGATCCTCGTAGTTCCAGAGGACCTTGATAGCCTTTAAGGAAGGATTCTTATAAGAGATCAAGGGAACAGAACAGGCAAGGCAGAGCCTCTCATCAACAGCTGAATCTCCTACATAGAGGGTCTCTGTGGAAGTAGTGCCAAAATATTCAAGGATTGAACTTAAGGCCTTAGGGTCGTTTTTGGGGATCTCAAGGGCCGTGCGGATTAAACGGAAGTATTTTTCAAGGTCAAAGTGCCGCAAAAGGGGAAGGGTAGAGGTTGTGCGATTAGTGCAAAGGGCTAAATTGACCCTTGGATAGGCCCATTCTAAGAAGTCCTTTAGCCCAAATTCCATCTCCATGTAGTCAAAAAAATCTGAATAGGGAGTTTTCCGGGCAATTTCAAAGGCAAGTTCTTTTAGATCCGGATGATCCCGAAAAAGAAAGTTCAAACACTCCGAAAGGGAGTGCATGTGCACATACTCAAGTTCCTCTTCTGTGAGGAGGTGTCTTCCTGCCTCTCTTAAAATGTGGTTGTAATACTCTTTATTTGCTAAGCGAGAATCAAAGAGGACGCCGTCACAATCAAAGATGAGAAGCTTCAGGGCCCTTTTCATTTTTTTCTTGTAAGTAGATACTCTGAAATATACAGAAGGGCCTCCCTGTATGGAGAAGGCTTGAGCTCCTTTAAGAGACTCTGGGCTGAATCCACAAAGGCCCTGGCCTTTTTCAGGGTCAGTTCAAAGCCTCCATTTTTTTCAATAATCTCAAAGGCCCGCCTGAAATCTTTGCTCTGAGGCTCTTTGCTCTTCAAAAGTCTCAAAAGCTCCTCCCTTTCATCTGTTCGGGCCGTACTTAAGGCGTAGATGACAGGAAGAGTTACCTTGCCCTCGGAGAAGTCCCTGCCCAGGTCTTTACCGGTCTCAGTGCTCAGATAATCCAGGAGGTCATCAACCACCTGAAAGGCCATGCCAAGGTTGTGACCAATCCTTGAAAAGATGTCAGCCTTTGAGCTGTCAGCCCCAGCCAGAAGGGCTCCAACCTTACAACTGCAGGAGATAAGAACGGCTGTTTTTTTGCGAATTACTTCATAGTAGGCCTCTTCGGATATCTCGGTATCATCTAAGTGGAGGAGCTGAAGCACCTCCCCTTCACTCATGAGAAGGGTGGTCTGGGTAATCTCTTCCATTATTGAGGGATTCCGGAGGGAACTTGCTATTTTAAGGGCCCTGGCATAGAGGTAATCTCCCACGAGAATGGTGGCTTGATTGCCCCAGAGGTTTCTGGCTGCCCTTCTGCCCCTTCTGAATTCCGCAGAGTCAACCACATCATCGTGCAAAAGGGTGGCTACATGGAGATATTCAAAGAGAAGAGAGGTCTCATAAAGGTCGTGGCTTAAGTTTGGATCCAGGCTTTTAGCTGAAAGGACACAGAGAAGGGGGCGAACCCTCTTCCCACCTGAGAAAAGCACATATTCACTGACCTCGTTTATAAAGGGATGCTGGGAGACCTTAAGGCTTTGGAGAGTCTCCTCTATTCTGGATATCTCAGCCTTGATAAGATTTACAGGATTTTCCACAATATGAAAAATATAACCCGAGGATTCAGGCTTTCAAGGGGCAGTGGCCTATTTTTGGCTTTCTGGTAGCTGCAAGCTTTAGCTTGCGTGGGATTTTGGTTTGTATTTTTGAAAACCTACGCAGGCTAAAGGTCTTGCGGCTACCTTAAAAAAACAATTTTGTAAATAAATCCTGCTCTTTACTTTTTGATAAAAGGGCTTATATTCAAGAGTTAAGCTATGTTTAAAGCAGGCAAGCCCAAGGTTGAACGGATAACCCTTACCCATAAACAGAATTTTCTCTTTAATTTTGATCTTAAGCCAGCAGAGCTTGAAAATTACTTAGATGAATATCTGATCGGCCAGAAAGAGGCCAAAGGTATCATCGCTACAAAGATCTGCACCCATTTTCACAAGGCCAAAAACCTCTTACTCAAGGAGCCCCGTCTTGATAGTGTGGGCTTTGTTAAAAATAATATTATCATCATCGGTCCAACCGGGGTTGGGAAGACCTATACCCTCAAGTTAATTGCCCATAAATTGGGTGTCCCCTTTGTCAAAGGAGATGCCACCAAGTTCAGCGAGACCGGCTATGTGGGGGGAGATGTTGAGGACCTTATCCGAGACCTCTATCACGAAGCTGAAGGGGATCTGGAAAAGGCTCGCTTTGGTATCGTCTATCTGGATGAGATAGATAAGATAGCCTCACCTGGAGATATTATCGGTCCAGATGTCTCCAGAACAGGTGTTCAGAGGGCCCTTTTGAAACTCCTTGAAGAGACTCAGGTTGAAATTAGACCTTCCTACGAAGGTTTCCAGATGCTTGACTTTCCTGAGGAGACACGAGGTAGAAGGAGAAAAAATACCCTTAATACCAAATATATACTCTTTGTGGTCAGTGGTGCCTTTCAGGGATTAGAGGATATCATAAAGAAGAGATTGAAAAAGCACAGTCTGGGTTTTATCTCTGAAATTGAGAAGAAGGATGAGCAAAGGATCAATTATTTAAAATTTGTAACCCCTGAAGATCTCGTTAATTATGGCTTTGAAAGGGAATTTGTGGGGAGATTTCCTGTTATTGCCGTTTTTGATCCCCTTTCAGAGGAAGAACTCTTTGAAATCCTGGCTAATCCAAATAATGTCATAGTGTTGAATAAAAAGAGGGATTTTAAGGTCTATGGCATAGATTTAGCCTTTACTGATTCGGCCTTAAAAGAGATATCCAAGGAGGCCTTTAAAGAGGGCACAGGGGCAAGGGCCCTTTCCAGAATCTTAGAACGGGTCCTTATCCCCTTTGAGAGGGTCCTTCCGTCCCATCAAATAGATACTTTAGGGGTTACCGAGGAGCTTGTTAAAGACCCAGAGGGCTATCTCAGGGCCATGCTCTCCACCCCTGAGTCTCCGAAATGGAGTGAGGCTTACCGAGAGGCTATCTTTGCAGAACGAGACAGGATCCTTCATTATCTGGACAGAAAAAAGAGGGATACCCAGAAACTTCCCCTTGAGATAAATCCCAAGAGGCTTAATCTCCTCTTTGAAATATACAAAAGCGAGGATGTGGAGGTCTCTCAGGCCCTTGAGGAACTTTCTTCGGTTTACCGGCAGATCAAGGCCTATGAGAGTAGTTTTTCCAAGAGGAATCAGATCCAGGCAGTATTCACAGAGGAGGCCGTAGATTACATCATGGAAGAGGTTCTGAAAAGGGACCAGGGGGTCTTTACCTTTTGTGAAAAGTTTCTAACCAGGCTGGAATATACCTTTTCCTTTTTAAAGGAAACCACCAAGAGAAATAGATTTTACATTACCAAGAAGGCCTTTGTGGATCAGGAAGGCTTTTTAGAAGAACTCTTAAAGGGTTGAGATGATTTTAATTGCCCTTTCGGATGGTATCTTTGAAAAGATAAAGAGGGTCCTTGAAAAGGGTAAATTCAGGTATGAAAGGGTTGTTAGCGGAGAAGAGCTCCTTGAGAGGGCCAAAAAAGCCAGACCTCAGCTGATTATTCTGGAAAAGGATCTTCCCCTCTTAGATGGTTTTGCCGCAACCCTCTTGCTTAAGAGCCATCCTAAAACCAAGAATATACCCATTTTAACAATCTGTAAGTGTGATTTTCCAGAGGAGAGGGTAAAAGCCAGGGATAGCGGGGCGGACTTTGTTCTCCTCTGCCCTTTAAAGGAAGAAGAGCTCTCCAAGGTTATTCAGGAGGCAGTTAAAAACTAAGGAGGAGGATGGATAAATGATAGGCATTTCAAAGCTATATTGCGGAACCGTTGAGGCCTCAGATCCTCTGAGGTATGGAAGGCGGGCAAAGGATCTCCCTTCCCATCTCTTGCAATTTTCTGCAGATAAAAAGCCGGTCGTTGTCTGGAATGTAACCAGGGCCTGTAATCTGAGGTGTATTCACTGCTATGCCTCAGCTGATAATAACCCTGCCGAAGGGGAGCTCACCACAGAAGAGGGAATGAGACTCCTTGAGGATCTGGCCCAATTTGGTTGTCCGGTAGTCCTTTTTTCAGGGGGAGAGCCCCTGGTCAGACCGGATATCCTTGACCTCATTCACAGGGCAGTTAACCTCGGGTTAAGGGCGGTTCTCTCCACTAATGGCACCCTCATTGATTCAGCTCTGGCCAAGGAACTCAAAAAATTTGGCCTTTCCTATGTGGGGATAAGCTTAGATGGTATAGGGGAGGTTCACGACCGCTTCAGGGTGTCTCAGGGCTGTTTTGAAAAGGTGGTCCGGGCCATTGAAAATTGTAAGAGTGAGGGGATTAAAGTTGGCCTGAGGTTTACCATTAATAAATTTAATGCTGAGGAGATCCCCAAGGTCTTTGACTTTGTTGAAGAGATGGAGATCCCCAGGATCTGTTTCTATCACCTTGTGTATGCAGGAAGGGGGAGCAAGCTTGTTGAGCAGGATCTCTCCCATGAAGAAACCAGAAAGTGGGTTGATTATATTATAGACAGGACCAAAGAGCTCCATGACAAGGGCCGTAAGGTTGAGGTCCTGACAGTGGACAATCACACGGATGGTGTCTATCTATATCTCAGAATGAAGAGAGAAGGAAATCCCCGGGCTGAAGAGGTCTATCAACTCCTTCTCATGAATGGAGGGAATAATACAGGAGTAGGGATTGGGTGTGTCTCCTGGGATGGTTCAGTCCATCCTGATCAATTCTGGAGACACTACACCCTTGGTAATGTTCGGGAAAGACCCTTTAGTGAAATCTGGATAGATACCACGGAGCCACTTATGGCCAAACTTAAAGAGAAAAAAAGACATGTCAAAGGAAGATGCGCTAAATGCAAATTTTTAGAGATCTGTGGAGGGAATTTCCGGGTGAGGGCTGAAGCAGTTACAGGCGACATCTGGGCCCCTGACCCAGCCTGCTATCTTACAGATGAAGAAATCGGAATAAAATAGATATTTTCAATCTCAGGAGGGAGCTATGGGAAAGATTGAAAGGGCTTTAATTAGTGTTACCGATAAGACGGGAATCGTTGACCTTGCCAGAGAACTTGCCAATCTTGGAATTGAAATTGTCTCTACCGGAGGCACCGCCAAAACCATTAAAGAGGGAGGGGTAAAGGTTACGGATATTTCTGAGCTTACGGGATTTCCAGAAATCCTCGGTGGAAGAGTCAAGACCCTGCACCCCATGGTTCATGGAGGTATCCTCTTTAAAAGAGAGGATAAAGAACATGTAGAGACTATTCAGAAGATGGGGATTAAGCCCATTGACCTTGTGGTTGTAAACCTCTATGCCTTTGATAAGGTGGTGGCTAAGAAGGGTGATCTTGATACAGCTATTGAAAACATTGATATTGGTGGACCAACCCTTCTCAGGGCAAGTGCCAAAAACTTTAAATATGTGACTGTTGTAATTGATCCTGCGGATTATCCAAGGGTCCTGAATGAGATCAAGTCCCAGGGGAATACCACCCTTAAGACCCGCTTTGAACTGGCTAAAAAGGTCTTTAACCTTACCAGCTCTTATGACCGCATGATCTTTGACTATCTCTCCACCTTTGAAGTTTAAGATATGAATTATGTTTTGTGCTGTCCTGGCAGGAGATACCTGGGAAGAAATTTATTCTCAACTTGAGAGGGCAAGCGAACATACAGACCTTTTTGAACTCCGCTTGGACTACCTTGAGGAACCCGTTGAAAGGGAACTTCCTGAAATTCTGAAAAAACCCTATCGGTTTATCTGCACTTACCGGGCTAAGGAGGAAGGAGGGAAGAAGGCCCTATCCCCGGCAAAGAGATGGGAAATCTTGACCCTGGCTGCTGAATCAGGGGCCTTTTTAATTGATGTGGAATGGAGGCACCTTTATGGAAAATTGAGATCTCCTCTTAAAAACAGTCCTTTTTTTCCTGAAAAAATTCTCCTCTCTCATCACAATTTTCAGGAAACCCCTCCCTTAAAAACCTTAAGGGCTTTATTAAGGAAGGTTTCTTCGGAGGGGGCAAAATGGTTCAAGATTACAACTTTGGTTAAATCCTTCTCTGAAGCCCTAAATCTCTTGAATCTAATTCCTTATGGCCATGACCTGGGAATGGAGGTGATTGCCTTCGGTATGGGTGAAAAGGGAAAGCTTTCAAGGGTCTTAAGTCTTTTCTCAGGTTCACCTTTTACCTATGTCTTTCCCCCGGGTGAAAGGCCCTTTGCTCCAGGACAATTAGACCTGATTCAGGCCAAAAGCCTTTATGAGGTCTTGATTAATGTATAAGGTCTTTGGGATTATAGGGGATCCTGTTTCGCATTCCCTATCTCCGGTCATGCACAATGCCGCCCTTAGAGAACTCAAGATAAAGGCCGTCTATGGCGCCTTTCAGGTAAAAAAGGTGCAATTGAACTCAGCTGTAGAAGGAATACGAGCCCTGAATATAGGGGGAGTCTCTGTAACCATACCTCACAAAGAGGCCATCCTGTCTTTGCTTGATGAGGTGGATGAGGTGGCCCGAAGGATTGGAGCGGTAAATACAGTGGTTAATAAAGAGGGAAAACTCATAGGTTATAATACGGACTGGGTAGGGGTTTTAAGGTCCTTTGAAGAAAGGGGGATCTCTCTGAAAGATAAGAGGGTGGTTATAATCGGGGCAGGGGGAGCCAGCAGGGCCATTGTTTATGCAGTCAAGGCCGGTTGTGCCAGGGAGATCTATGTCTATAATCGCACCTTTGAGAGGGCTTTTAAGCTTGCAGAGGATTTTGGAGTTACCCCTTGTCCCTGGGAGGAAATAGATAGGGCCGAAGGAGATATTATTATTCAGACAACCAGTGTAGGCCTAAAGAGCTGTGAATCCCCTGTTTCAGAGGAGCTATTGAAAAGATTCCAGGTCGCCATGGACATAGTCTATCTTCCCTTAGATACCCAGTTCCTAAAGCTTGCCAAGCGACATTGTCAGATTATTGATGGCTTAAGGATGCTTCTTCATCAGGGAGTTGAACAATTTAAACTCTTTACAGGAATGAGTCCACCGATTAAACTTATGGAAAGGGTGCTTTATGAAGAGGTAAAAAGGTTAGAGGGGGAACTACAGCTTGGAAATTAAAAGGGTTTTGCCCTTAAAGGAATTTTACAGGCACACTCTAAAACTCCCATCTTCCAAGAGTCTTACCCAGAGGGCCTTTATTTGTGCGGCCCTGGCGAAGGGGAGATCTTTCATCAAAAATCCCCTTATGAGTGAGGATCCCTTACTTTTGAAATCCGCTCTTGAGGCAAGCGGGGCTATATTTGAAAACCAGCCAGGGGGTTTCTGGATAAGTGGTCTTCAGGGGGCACCGAAACTTGATGCGAGCAGGGTCTATCTTGGAAACAACGGGACCGGGGCAAGGTTCTTTCTGGCCTATGCCACCCTTGGAAAGGGCGATTGGATAGAACTATACGGAAAGGAAAGACTCCACGAAAGACCCATGTCTTCTCTCATCTCCGCCCTGAGAAACCTTTCAGCCCGGATTGAGTGTCTTGAAAAAGAAGGCTACTTCCCGGTAAGGGTCTATGAGGGAAAATTAAGGTCAGAGAGAATTTCCCTTCCAGGTAATGTGAGCAGTCAATTTATCTCCGCCCTCCTCCTTATTGGGCCTTATCTACCCTCAGGTCTTGAGCTCTTTATAGAGGATGAATTTTTCTCCCGAAGTTATGTGGATATGACCCTTGAGGTTATGGAGAGGTTTGGAGTTAGGGTTGAGGTGAGTCCAAAATTTTTCTATGTGCCGCCGGGTGTTTATGGAGCCACTCATTACGAGGTTCCAGCTGATGCCTCAAGTGCCTCCTACTTTCTTTCTATCCCCTTGATTCTGGGAAGAGGAGGTATCCTTATTGAAAACTTTGATTACAGGACCAAACAGGCTGATTCTATCTTTCTTGAATTCGCACAAAAACTGGGGGCAGAGGTAAAACCATTAGATCCCATAGGAGTGGAGATCCTCTTTGAGGGAAGACCTAAGGCTGGGTCTTTTGATTTAAGGGATTGTCCCGATCTCTTCCCAACTTTAGCAGTGCTTGGAGCTGTAGCCGAGGGAAGAACCGTTCTTTACGGAGCCCCTCATCTGCGATACAAGGAAACGGATCGCATAAAGGCGGTAGCTACCGAACTGAGTAAAATAGGGGTGAAGGTTGAAGAACTTCCTGATGGACTGGTTATCTATGGCGAAGAAAGATTTAGACCGGCAAGGATTGAGACCTATGATGATCACCGCATAGCCATGGCCTTTGCCATTCTTGCTTTAAAAGCTGGACCCTTTGAGATTGAAAATCCCGGGTGTGTTGAAAAGTCTTTTCCGGATTTCTGGGAGCACTTTGATAGCCTCTATGAAGAGAATACTGCTGATAGGATTTAGAGGAGCTGGAAAAACGACCCTTGGGAGGGCCCTGGCTGATAGTCTTCACCTTACCTTTATAGATGCAGACCTGGAGATAGAAAAGAGAGAAGGCAGGACCATCAGAGAAATGGTGGAAAAGGAGGGTTGGTCCTACTTTAGAAATATAGAAAAGGCCTTTTTAAAAGAGCTTAAGGAAAGGAAAGACCTTGTTTGTGCCCTTGGGGGAGGAGCGGTTTTGCACGAAGAGGAGATGAGGGCCCTTAAGGAAGATAGCCTTATTATCTGGGTCTTTGCCGGGCTTGAGGAGATAAAAGAAAGGCTATCTAAGGATGTAAAAACCCCTTCTCAAAGGCCTGCCCTTACAGAGCTTTCCTGGGATGAAGAACTTGAAGCCCTTTATAAAGAAAGGGAGCCCCTTTACCAGAAATGGGCCCATCTCCGGGTTGACAGCCAAAATTGTGACCTATCCAGTCTTGTGTCCCATATAAAAATTTATCTCAGCAGGGAGGGATCCTATGGCCAGCACGATTGCAGATGCCATTAAAGAGTCGGTTACGGAGGTAATTGCAACCTATACCGGAAGTAACCCTGAATTTGCAGGAACGGAGGCTCGTAAAGAGGACTATGCTTTAGCCGAAATCTCATCCATTATCGGTCTTACCGGTGAAAAACTTCAGGGTGCCTTTGTGGTCTCAATGGAAAGGGGGCTCCTCTTTCAGCTCATGCAGGCCCTTTTGGGGGAGGCACCTGCGGATCTCAATCAAGAGGCCTTAGACATGGCAGGGGAACTTGCCAATATGATTTGTGGAGGATTCAGGAGAAGATTTGAAAAGTTTGGTACAACCCTTAAGGCCTCTGTCCCAAGTATGATAACCGGAAGGGATTACAAGGTCCATTCTCTCTGTAAGACCCCCAGGGTTACTTTTAAATTCAAAGTTGGAGAGCATCCCCTCTATATTGAATTTTGCTTGGATAAGATTGGATAAAGGAAGAGGCTCATAACCCACCCTGTGACAAAGAGGCGCGCTTCTTTTGTAAAATTTTTGCGATATTAACCAACTGGAGGAGGCTATGGAAATTAAAACGCACAGGGCAATTGATCAAAGCTTAAGCGGGACCCCTCTTGAGCTTTCAAAGGGTAAGGCCATTGTCAGGCTTAAGACCGATGAGAGAATGGTTGCTGATGAAAGGGGTCTTATCCATGGAGGTTTTATCTTCTCCTTAGCGGATTATGCCGCCATGCTGGCTGTAAATGAGCCTACGGTTGTTTTAGCCAAGGCAGAGGTCAAATTTTTAAGACCCCTTGTACTTGGAGAGGAACTTCTGGCAACAGCTGAGGTGAAGGAGGTTGAGGGCAAAAAGAGAAAGGTTTATGTTGAGGTTAAAAGGGGAGAAGATGTGATTTTCACTGGGGAGATGCTCTGTGTGGTTCCTGAAAGGCATGTCCTTGACCAATCAAACTAATTCAAGGGTTTTACATAAAGGGTAAAGCCCCTTTTTTCAATAACCTCAATTTTAGTATCCTTGGGGATTTCTTTATCGGAATGGGCCTGCCATATTTCTCCCTCTACAAAGACCTTTCCTCCTGAAGGCGTAATTTCAGTAATGGCCCTGCCCCTCTTACCTATGAGCCCCTCTTTACCTGAGACAGGTTTTTTCTTCAGGGTCTTTATGGCAAGATAGGTAATGCCTCCGAATAGGGCAGAGGAAGTTAAGACAACTGTTATGAGGAAGGGTTGATAGACCCTCAGAGAGGGTGGGTTATGGCCAAAGAGGATTATGGAACCAAGCAGGAGAGAGATAATGGCCCCTAAGGTAAGGAGGCCATGGGAGGTGATCTGGGTCTCCAGGAAGAAAAGGAGGCCTGAGAGCAGGATTAGAGCAAGGCCAGCATAATTCATGGGAAGGATACTTAGCCCCAGGAAGGCAAGGATGAGACAGATGGCTCCAAAAACTCCCGGAAAGATGGCTCCAGGATGGGAAAGTTCAAAGTATAAGCCAAGGAGGCCGAGCATGAGAAGAAAATAAACGAGATTGGGGTTGGCAAGGACCTTTAAAAAGCGGGTTTTAAAGTCCTCGGGGATGACTTCAAGAGGGGCTGATTTAAGTCTGAGGGTAATCTCTTTATCCTTAAGTTTGACCTTGCGACCTTCAGCCTTTTGCAAGAGGTCCTCCACATTCAGGGCTATTATTTCAATTACCCCTGTGGAGAGGGCCTCTTTCTCTGTAATGCTTTTGCTTTTTTTCACGGCAAGCTCGGCAAATTCCGGATTCCTTCCCCTGGTTTCAGCCAGATTTTTGGCCCAGGCAGAGAGATCGTTGGCTATTTTTTCAAGCATCTTGGAGTCGGCTTTACCTGTAAGTTCAACAGGATGAGCTGCTCCTACATGGGTGGAGGGGGCCATAGCAGCAAGGTGACTGGCAAGGAGGATGAAGACCCCGGCTGAGGCTGCCCTTGCCCCTTGAGGACTTACATAGACAATAACCGGGACTTCACTTTGCAAAAATTTTTTAACAATGTCCCGGGTTGAGTCAACCAGGCCCCCTGGTGTGTCAAGCTCAACTATTAGGGCCCTTCCCTTTTTTTCTTCAGCATATTCAAGGGCATAGAGGATGAAATTTGCTGTGACAGGGGTAATAGCCCCTTCAACCTTTACCAAAAAGACCTTTTCAGCCTGGGCAAAAGAGAGGAAATATAAAGAGAAAACCATCCCAAGGCCAAGGATCTTAAAAAAGGTCTTCATAGAGTTTTTTAAAGGTCTTTAAATCCTCCCAGATGAGTCTTTTAACAGAGGGATTTTTAAGCATATAAGCGGGATGATAGGTAAATATTATCATGGTTTCTTTATATTGAAAGGGCTTTCCCCTCAGGGTTGTGAGGCTCACTGGTCTTTCTTGAAAGACCTTGGGCGGTAAAAAACCAAAGGCCAGAATTAATCTGGGCTTCAACAATTTGATTTCCCTGAATAGATATTTCTTGCAGGCAAGAAGGGATTCCTCATCCGGGGCCTTTCCAGCAGGAGGTTTGCACTTTACTGCCAGGGTAACATAAAAGTCCTCTCTCCTTAGACCAATACTCAGGAGCATCTTCTGAAGGGTGTCTCTGATAGCTCCTGAAAAGGGTCGCCCATAATAGTCATCTTCCCGATCCGGATAGTCGCCAAGGAGCATAAGTTTTTTCCCGTCCCAGCCTCTGTCAAGAACCGGTTGTTTTCGGATGCGGAAAAGAGAGCAGTCCTGGCAGTTGACAATTTTCTCCATTAGCCCGTTCCAATCATCCCCTGGAACTGCCTTTGGCCTTCCTAAAAGAGAAGAAAATTCTGGTAAAGCTGGAATCTCTGAATAGCCAAGGGTTTGTAAGTATTTGAGATACTCTTTGAGGACCTCAAGGGGGTTAAGGGCTTCTGTTGACATCTTTTTTAATTTAATACCTTTCTTCAATTCTGTAAATGTCTGAAGCGTAGGGTTTTTGAATTTTTCTTGATTTTCTGGTAGCCGCAAGCTAAAGCTTGCGTGGGATTTTTTTGATTTTTTATTTTAGAAACTAACGCAGGCTAAAGCCTGCGACTACCTCAAAAATTCCAATTTTTTCGCAAGAGCTAAAGGTCCTGCGGCTACCACAAAAAAAATTTTGCAAAGAACTCGGACTTATGAAATTTGTTGTCAAATTGGATAGGCAAGGGTAAAATGGGTGAAAATTAATTTCACCTCAGGGGGAGGTCTTTATGGATTTTCTCAACAAGAGATATCTTTTTACCCCTGGGCCTGTAGCAGTTGCTCCTAAGGTTCTTTTAACCCAGGCCCAGCCCATGACCCATCATAGACTCCCGGAATTCTCGGAGATTTTAAGGGAGATTAGAGAGGACCTGAAATATCTTTTTCAGACCCAAAGGGAGGTCTATTTTTTTGCCTCATCTGGAACCGGAGCCATGGAATCTGCTCTGGTTAACCTTTTTTCTCCTGGGGATAAGGTAATTGTGGTAGAGGGAGGAAAGTTCGGGGAGCGATGGAGAGAGCTTGCCGAAACCTATCAACTTGAACCTGTAGTTATTCAGGTTGAGTGGGGCAGAGTAGTCAAACCAGAGGAGGTGGAAAGGGCTTTCAAAGAACATCCAGATGCCAAAGGGATACTAATGCAGGCCTGTGAGACCTCAACCGGGGCAAAACACCCGGTCAGAGAAATTGCCGAAGTAACGAGAGATAGAGAGGCAGTGCTTGTTGTGGATGCCATAACTGCTCTGGGGGTATATCCTCTCCCCATGGATGAGTGGGGTCTTGATGTGGTGATCACTGGAAGTCAGAAGGCCCTGAGCCTTCCCCCGGGTCTTTCCTTTATTGCCTTTTCTGATAAGGCCCAGGAGTTTGCTCAGAAATCCAGACTTCCCAAATACTATTTCAGTCTTGCAAAGGAAAAAAAGGCCTATGCCAAGGATACAACAGCCTTTACCCCGGCAGTATCTCTTCTTCTTGGTCTGAGGGAGATGTTAAGACGCATCCGTGCCCTTGGTCTGGAAAAGGTCTTTGCACACTGCAAGCTCCTCTCCACAGCCTGCTTGGAGGCTGTCTCAGCCCTTGGTCTAAAGATTTTTCCTGAGGTTCCAGCAGAATCCTTAACAGTTATTGAGGCACCGGCTGGACTTAAAACCGGCGAATTTTTAAAATTTTTGCGGGATAACTGGGGAGTGCTTTTTGCAGGAGGCCAGGATAGGCTTAAAGGCAAGATCTTTCGTATAACTCACATGGGAGATCAAAGCCCCTTTGATCTTATGATAGCCCTTTCGGCTTTGGAGATGGGCCTTAATAAATTTGGAATAAAGGTCCCTCTGGGCACAGGGGTTAAAAGGGCTGAAGAGATACTTCTCCATCATTTGTGAATTGGTTATCTCCAAGGCTGATTTTCTTATATGAGCTTCTTTGAAGCCCTGATGCTTATCTGTTTTGGCTCAGCCTGGCCCTTTTCAATCTATAAGGCCCTGAAAAGCAGACGCATTGATGGAAAAAGTCCTCTATTTTTGTTTATCGTTCTTGTGGGATATGTCTCTGGAATAATTCATAAGGTCTTCTATAGTTTTGATAGCTTGATCTACCTCTATGTTTTGAATGCCCTTATGGTGGCCCTGGATTTAGGGATCTATTTCTGGATTAAGTGGAAGAGTGGGTCCCCAGCTTGACAAAATTCAAAAGAGGGTTATTTTTTTAGAGTGAATTTTGGGGCCGTAGCTCAGAGGGAGAGCGCGTGAATGGCATTCACGAGGTCGAGGGTTCAAGTCCCTCCGGCTCCACCATTTAGGAAACCTCCCCATGTCCCAAGACAAAATTGTCCCCTTAGATAAAAGGCTTCCCCAGGGTCAGCATCCAAGTCTCTCTCCTTTAGAAGAGACTGTTCTTCGCACAACCAAAGAAATCGTTATTAAATTCATTGAAATGGGAAGATGTTCTCCGGCTACCTTTGAAGAGGTCTTTACCCTTGTTCACTCTGTTATCAAGAAAACCCTTCAGAAGTAAATGAAAATTTTAGCTATTCACGGAAGCCCAAGGATTGGTGGAAATACAGATCATCTTTTGTCCGCTTTCATAGAAGGGGTTAAATCCTCTAAGGGAAGTTTTGAAAGGATAAACCTTTACGAACTCAAATTCTCTCCCTGCATAGAGTGCGGGGAGTGCGATCATCTGGGAGAGTGCATTCTTCAAGATGACATGCAGGCTCTTTACCAGAGTTATCTGTCTGCAGATGTCTTAGTTGTCGCCACACCTATCTTTTTCTATTCGCATACCTCCATGGTTCAGGCCTTTTTTGAGAGATTTCAGGCCTTCTGGGCAAGAAAATATAAACTGGGCCTTCCTCATCCCCAGGGGAAAAACCCGCAGGGCATACTCCTTTCCCTTGGCGCAACTAAGGGAAAAAAGATCTTTGAAGGAGTAGTTCGCACCTTCAGGTATGTAATGGATGCAGGCTGGGGAATCTATGCAGGGGGGCTTTTTTTCAGGGGGATTGATAAAAAGGGTGAGATCCTTGAATATCCAGAGATTCTTGAGAAAGTAAAGGAACTCGGAAAAGAGGTAGTTCTACTTCCTCAAGAAAGGTGGTCCCTTGATAGGAGCCCCACACCTTAGAGTTTTCCGAATCTTTTAAAGAGTTCGCTATAGCCCCTGGCCCTCTCTTCAATATCTTTTGCGAGCCAGAGATCACTGATTACAGCCAGAAGATCGGCCCCAAGCCTTAGGAGAGACTCAGCTCTTTCAAGGGTAATTCCTCCTATAGCACAGACAGGGACGCTTAACTCCCTTTTGGCTTGAAGAATTATCTCCCTGGGGACAATTTTCGCTGAGGGCTTAGTTGGAGAGGGGAAAAAGCTCCCAAAGGCTACATAACTTGCCCCAAGTTCTTCAGCCCTTTTTGCCCTTTTAAGGTCTCCGTAACAGGAAACTCCTATAATCTTTCCTTTGAGTTTTTTTAGGGCCTCATCCAAGGCTTCATCTTCCTTTCCTAAGTGAGCTCCATCTGCATCAACCTCTCTTGCAAGCTCAACCCTATCATTAATGATAAAGAGGGCTCTATATTTGTGACAGAGTTTCTTTAGTTCAAGGGAGGGCTCCACCAGTTCATCTTCCCCTTTACTTTTATCCCGCAATTGAACAATTTTTGCCCCTCCTCTTAGGGCCTTCTCAACAAGTTCAAAGATTTTTCCTCCTTCATAGGGGGTCAGTCTTTCATCGGTAATGACATAAAGACCAGCAAGTCGCATGGTTGATAAATTTTAACGCATCTTGAGTTCTTTGCAAAATTGTTGTATAAGTCCACTGGATTTTAGACTTTGTCTCAGATTTAAAATTTTTACAAAAGGTGTTATTTTTATCAGTTGGTATCCGCAATACCTTTAGCCTGCAAAAAATTAGAATTTTTAAGGTAGCCGCAGGCTTTAGCCTGCGTAGGTTTTTGCAGAATAATAAAAATTTTTTCTAAAAAGAAGGGGAACTTATGTAATTTTTTGGTAGCCTTATGACCTTCAACATGCAAAGGTCTCAAAACAAAAAAAATTCAAAATAAGCTAAAGCTCAGGGCTACGAGATTTGTTCATTCTGTATTTAGGACAAGCTCATAAGCCCTTGCAAAGATAAAAATCTGCTATAATTTATTTTTATTCTCATGAAAAAGCTACCCATTGGAATTCAGAGTTTTAAAACCATAAGAGAAGAAAACTACTACTATGTGGATAAAACTCCCTTTATCAAACTTCTTGAAGAAAGCGGAAAATTCTTCTTTTTAAGCAGGCCCCGGAGATTTGGAAAATCCCTTTTTCTGGACATGCTGAAGGAGGCCTTTTCTGGAAACAGAGAGTTATTCAAGGGGCTCTATCTTTATGAGAACTGGGACTGGAATAAGAGGCATCCTGTAATAAAAATTAGTTTTGGCAAAGGGGTATATCGCACTTCAGAAGAGCTTCTTTTAAAGATTTTAGAAGAGTTCTTGGATATTCAAAAAGAGGAAGGAATCACCCTTGAAAAGACCACCCTAACAGGAAGATTTGAAGAGGCTATCAAAAAATTAGCTGAAAAATACCGGGAAAAGGTGGTGGTTCTCATAGATGAATACGACAAGCCCATTTTGGATAGAATTGAGGAGATAGAAATTGCCCGAGAGAATAGAGAAATTCTCAAGGATTTTTACTCCCTTCTCAAAGATGCAGAACCCTATCTTAAGCTTGTGTTTATCACCGGGGTGTCTCGTTTCTCCAAAGTTTCCATTTTTAGTGGATTGAACCAGTTGAATGACATAACAATTGATAGGAGATTTGCAACTATTTGTGGTTATAACCAGAATGAGCTTGAGACAGTTTTTAGTGATAGGCTTGAGGGCGTAGATTTAGAGGAGGTGAAGAGGTGGTATAATGGCTATTCCTGGTTGGGAGAGCCTGTTTACAATCCCTTTGATATACTTCTCTTCTTTGACAAAAAGGATTTTAGACCCTACTGGTTTGAAACAGGAACCCCTACTTTTTTGATGAAATTAATTCTGAAAAATCGGTTTTATCTTCCCAAATTAGAGGCCATAAGGGCAGGGGAAGAGTTATTGTCAAGCCTTGATGTGGACTATTTGGCCCTTGAGAATTTGCTATTTCAAACGGGTTATTTGACGATAAAAGGAGTGAAGGTGCTTGCTGGAAGAACCTATTATGTTCTGAGCTATCCTAACTATGAAGTTAGAGTTAGTTTCAGCAACTTCTTTTTGAATGATTTCTTGCCTGAAGTGTCAGAAAAAGAAGAGACGCAAATTGGTATAGTTGAAGCCCTTGAAGAGGAAAACTTAGAGAAATTGAAAGAGAATCTTTACAGCTTTTTTGCAAGCATCCCTGCAGAGTGGTACAGGAAAAACGAGATTGAGAAGTATGAGGGGTTTTATGCCTCAGTGGTCTATGCCCTTTTTAATGGCTCTGGGTTAAATACCATCACAGAGGATGCAGGAAGTAAAGGAAGGATTGACTTAACGGTGATTCACAGGGATAGGGTTTTTGCTTTGGAGTTCAAAGTGGTAGAGAGGGAGGCTGAAGGGAGGGCCCTTCAGCAGATAAAGGAGAGGAGGTATTTTGAAAAATACTTGGGGAGGTATGAAGGGATTTATCTAATTGGGATAGAGTTCAGCAAGGAAAAAAGAAACATCGTTGGCTTTGAGTGGGAATGCCTCTGTAAGAGTTAAAAGGACAGAGCCTTTCTGAATGAAGGATAGCTATCTAATGCAGGCTAAAGCCTGCGGATACCAAAATCTATAAAATCTTTTCTCTCGCAAGACCTAAAGGTCTTACGGCTACCACAAAAAAAATTTTACAAAGAACTCAATACAAAATTGCAAACCCTTGGAATTTTTGGAAGAAGGTTTAATAATTATAAAAAAATCTCTAAGGAGGCAGGGAAGGTATGCCCATTTCTACTGTTGAAGAGGCCCTTGAGGATTTAAAAGCTGGGAAAATGATAATTGTGGTTGACGATGAGGATAGAGAAAACGAAGGAGACCTTATTTTACCGGCAGAGAAGGTTACCCCTGAGGCCATCAACTTTATGGCTATGTACGGAAGGGGGCTTATTTGCTTAGCCATTGCACCAGAGATTGCCGAGCGCCTTCGCCTTGAACTGCAACCGAGAAGAGGTATAGACCCTTACGGGACTGCCTTTACGGTCTCCATTGACGCCAGAGAGGGTATCACCACAGGAATTTCAGCCTACGACAGGGCCTATACCATAAAACTTGTTATAAATGACAACAGCAGACCTGAGGATTTTATTACCCCTGGACATATCTTTCCCATTATTGCCCGAAAAGGGGGGGTTTTAGTCAGGGCTGGCCATACCGAGGCAGCGGTTGACCTTGCCAGAATCTGCAAAATGAAGCCTGCGGGAGTCATTTGTGAAATCATGAAAGACGATGGAACCATGGCCAGGCTCCCTGATCTTGAAAAATTTGCCGAGACCTGGGGTCTTAAAATAACAACCATACGGGACCTTATTGCCTATCGCCTGAAAAAAGAGACCATGGTTAAACGCGAGGTGGAGACCAACTTGCCCACAGCCTATGGTACCTTCAGGCTCATTGCCTATAGCAATCTGGTTGACTCTGCTACCCATGTGGCCTTAGTTATGGGAGAGGTAACTGAAGAGCCTGTGCTGGTAAGGGTTCATTCCGAGTGCCTCACCGGAGATGTCTTTGGCTCCCTGAGATGTGATTGCGGCCCTCAGCTTAAAAAGGCCATGGAGTATATTGCCAGAGAAGGCAGGGGGGTTTTACTTTATCTCAGACAGGAAGGTAGGGGTATTGGCCTCTTGAATAAACTTAAGGCTTACAATCTTCAGGATCAGGGGTTGGATACTGTGGAGGCCAATCTTGCACTGGGCTTTAAACCAGACCTGCGGGACTACGGGATTGGAGCTCAGATACTCAGGGACCTTGGGGTTAAAAAGATGAGGCTTATGACCAATAATCCCCGGAAGATCGTTGGTCTTGAGGGATATGGAATGCAGGTTGTTGAGAGGGTGCCCATTGAGGTTGCCCCGGCCAAGGAAAACTGGAATTATCTGCGAACCAAGAAGGAGAAGCTTGGACACCTGCTTTCCTGCTTAAGGTAAAAACCATCTATGCCCCTATCTCTTAAGGCCCTTCTTCAAGAGGAGGCTTTTCTCTTTACCTTTGAGCTTGTGCCTGGAAGGAGTGTTCGCACAAGACATTATCAGGAAATCTTACGCTTCCTTGAGGAGAGTGCCAAACTCAAGATCTTTCAGGCCTTTTCAATTACCGATAATGCAGGAGGCCATCCAGCTCTCTCTCCCATCCCCTTAGGGAGGACCATAAAGGAGTTTGGTCTTGAGCCCATCATTCACTTTTCCTGTAAGGATAAGAATCGTAATCAGATAGAAAGTGAACTTCTGGCCTTAGATAGGGAAGGGCTTCACAATCTCTTGGTCCTTACCGGAGATTACCCCTTTTACGGCTATCTGGGTAAGGCCAAACCTGTTTTTGATCTGGACTCGGTCTTACTCTTAAAGATGATAACCGACATGGAAAGGGGGATAGAGCTTCCCAAGGGGGCTCCAGGAGGAGGGGTAAGCCTTCCGGGAATACCCTTTTTCAAAGGAGCGGTTGTCAATCCCTTTAAGCTTAGCCTTTCTGAGCTCTGGTGGCAGTATCTAAAGCTTTATAAAAAACTCAGGGCCGGGGCCTATTTCATTATCACTCAGGTGGGGTTTTATCCCCGAAAATGGTTGGAGCTTAAAAATCTCCTTGAACTGGGTATTACCAAGATCTTTTCTCAACTTCTCAAGGACGAAACCCTCTATGATGAAAAATCCGATGAGGCCTTTAGAAAAATTCCTCTGCTTGGAAGTGTCCTCTATCTTACACCTCCCCTTCTTAAGGCCCTGAAAAGGGGAAGGATTCCAGGTATCTTTCTAACTAAAGATCTTTTAAAGAGATTAGAGACTGCCTCTTCCTTTCAAGAGGGTGCTCTTGAGATCGTGGCAAGACTGACCTCTGTCCTTAAAGGCCTTGGCTATAAAGGGGTGCATCTCTGTGGTTTCCCTTTAGATTATGACCTTATCAACGCCTTTCTTGATAAGGTCGCTTTGTATGAAGAAAGCTGGGAGGAATCTTTTGAGGAGCTGGGAGGGATAGCCCACCTTGAGCTTTCACAGAAGACCTATCAAAGGGAGATACCCTGTTTACTGAAAGATGGCCTTGAATTGAGATTTGAAAGAAGATGGAGCCCCTTTTATTTTTTCAACGAGGCAATCCATCGCCTTTTTTTCAATCGCAGGCATTTCCTGTATCCCTATCTCAAAAGGGTAGCTGAATTTTTTGAAAGACATCCCCGCTTAAAAGGATATTTTACCTCCTTTGAATACCTGATAAAAAAGTTTTTTTTCAATTGTCAGGAATGTGGAGATTGCACCCTCTGGGAATTTAATTACACCTGTCCTCAGAGTGGCTGTGCTAAGTATCTGTTAAACGGACCCTGTGGGGGGAGTTTAGCTGGTTTTTGTGAGGTCTATCCCTTTGCCAAGAGATGTCACTTCGTAAAGGCTATGGAGAGGACACCTTCCCGGGCTCAACTCAAAAAATTTATAAAACCGGATAGGGATTTTTATCTTCCCCCCAGAGACTGGGCCCTTTATAAGAGTTCTTCCTGGCTCAATTTTTATCTTGACAGGGATCACCATAAGGCATGAAGCAATTTGACCTGAGGATTGAGAAGATGGCCTTTGGTGGAGAGGGCCTTGCCAGAGAGCCTTCGGGCAAGGTGGTCTTTGTGCCCTATACCCTCCCAGGGGAACTTGTCAGGGTGGGTATCTTTGAGGAATACAAAGATTACGCAAGGGGGATGGTGCTTGAGATAATTGAGGCCTCTCCTCACAGACTAACTCCTCCCTGTAGGTATTATGGGGTCTGCGGGGGCTGTCAGTTTCAACACGCAACTTATGAAGAGGAGCTCAGAATCAAAGAGGCTGTTTTGAGAGACCTCTTTTTCCGCCAGGGCTATAAAATTGAGCTCCCCTTAAGGGGTATTATCCCATCAGGAGAGATCTATCATTACAGAAATAGATTGAGACTCCATGTGGAGAATCAGGTCCTCAAGATGGGATTCGTTAAAAAGGGAACCCATGAGGTATTAAAGATTGAAGAATGTCTCCTTGGGGAGAAGATTTTGAACGATCTTCTCAGGGAGCTTTATGTGAGTCCTGCCTGGATTAATCTTGCCCAGTACTGCAAAAGGATAAAGCTTGAGAGTTCTCCCTTAGAGGGCAAGACAACCCTTCTTTTCTGGAGCTCCCTTCCCCCCTTGAGAGAAGACCTGGAAAAACTTTATAACTTAACCGGGCTTAAGAGTATCTTTTATCTCGTCAGGGGAGCACGACCGGTTGGACCTTTCCCGGAGACCTCAGCCCAGGCTGGAAGAAGGCTCTTTTCTGCCTGGGGAGACCTTATCTATTACATTTCACCAGGGGTCTTTACCCAGACTAACTGGGAGATAAACCTTAAAATAATGTCCAAGATCCTTGAGCTTTCGCAGGGGGCTGAGCAAATCCTTGACCTTCACTGCGGTATGGGAAATTTTCTCCTGCCCCTTGTAAAGGAGCTACCCCTGGCAAAGGAATTCTCAGGGGTTGACACCGACATTAGGGCTATAGAGGATGGGCTTTATACCGCTGAGAAAAATCGTTTAGACGGAAGGCTTGAGTTGAGGAGATTGAGTGCCCTGGAGGCCCTCTATGAGGCTATTCAATCGGGAAAAAAGTATGACCTTGTGCTCCTTGATCCACCCCGGGGAGGATGTAAAGAACTGGTTCGGCACCTTCCTGAGGTTGCCAGAGACAAATTAATATATCTATCCTGTGATGCCCCTACCCTTGTAAGGGATGTAAACCTTCTTGAAAAGGTGGGTTTTAATCTTTTGGAGTTATATCTTTTTGATATGTTTCCAAGGACCTACCATTTTGAGGTTCTTGCTCATCTTCAAAGGAGAGGTTAAGAGGTTTGCCCAGGGCCCAGAGGAATTGCCTGCAAAATCCCATGATAATCTTAACTTCCCGAGACGAAAGCTCTCTTGAGGTCAAAAAGCGCCGGATATTGGTTAACCAGAGGACCGGATTCTGATGGGGGATGTAGTCAATGGCCCTCAGGGTGGCCTCAATCAGCCTGAACATGGTGTTAAGCTCCCTTTGGCTGGCAAGCTCTGGTTTTTTGAGCTTTAGCCCGGAGGTAGCCTCCTGAAAGATTTCATACAATATTATAACTATAGCCTGTGAGACATTGAGGGAGGCCTTCTCTGTGGTTGGAATGGTAATGACCTTATCACAATAAAAGAGGTCTTCATTACTGAGACCTAAGCGTTCATTTCCAAAGAGCAGGGCTATGCGGTTATTAAGGGTGAGTTCACAAATCTCTTTAGCCATCTCTTTGGGGGTGTAATAAACCAATCTTCTTTTCCCAAGTCTTGCGGTAGTTCCAATGACAACATTGAAGTCTGCGACAGCCTCGGGCAGGTCCTGATAGATCTTCATTTTTTCAAGGATGGGAAGTCCGGACTTTGTGGCCATGGCCTCCATAGGTAGAGGGGTCAAATCCTCAGGTCTTACAAGGATGAGCTCTTCTATCCCAAAATTGGCACAGGCCCTGGCTGCAGAGCCTATGTTTTCTGGATAGAGGGGATTGACCAAGATAACGGCCACATTTGAGAGATTGGCTTTTACAGGCTTGGCAACAGGACGGACTTGCATGAAAGACAATAAGAGTAGTGGTGGTGCCGGGGCCCGGAATCGAACCAGGGACACGTGGATTTTCAGTCCACTGCTCTACCGACTGAGCTACCCCGGCAACCACATACAATAATTACCTATTTTACGAAAAAGTCAAGAGGGGATATGAGTTTTGTATGAATTTTAGAGGTAGCCGCAAGACCTTTAGCCTGCGAAGGTTTTCAAAACA
>CAYTDX010000009.1:0-25468 GCA_964436655.1 uncultured Caldimicrobium sp. | reverse complement strand
ACAATATAGTAAAAGGCCTTGGTTCCAGACAAAAACTCTAACAAACTGGATAACCAGGTTTGAGAAAAGGCTACTTCGCCCTCAGCTATTGGATTCTTTTTAGCACTCATCCTTCCCCCTCCTCTACTTTGCTCTTAAGATGCGAATCTCTTTTTTGACTTCCTTGTAAGGTGGAGAATCAAGAAGCATGATCTCACCATACTTTTCCTGAAATTTTAGCAACTCCTCAAGACTATTAATCTCAATCACCCAGTTTTTTTCCTTTTGTTTCTTTTCACAGACAATCATTCCCTTTTCTTCCCTATGATTAACCCCTCCTTCCCACCAGTCCTTAAACCAGATCTTTTTTTTGGCCTCCTCAAGGCTTGAAACCATCCGGTAATCAAGAGGAGTTAGCTCTTCCTCCACCGCCTCTTCACAGGGCTTTTCTTTGCTCCATAAAGGCACCCTCGTTCTACTGACAACAAATTTCATAGACCCCTCCTCCTTCAGGATTTTTTAGCTCAGGGAACTCTTTTCTCTTACCCTTTTCTTTTCTATAAGAAAACCCAGTATCCAACCGATAATAGCACATCCAACAACGAAAATTGCACCAGAAAGGATCACACTCAAGACCATCCAGAAGGCAACCAGAACCCTTGGTCCTGCCGAAGGTTCAATGGGAGTTCCAAAAAGAAGTTCAGCCAGCTTTAATCCAAAGAGTCCACCGGTGTAGGCACTGGGGAGAAATCCAGCCACTACAAATAAAACTAATCCCACAAAGGCCCCTGCCAAAACACTCTTTTTTATCCTTTTAGTCATACCTGATCACCCCCTTTTTAAAGGGGTATAGCTTCCCTTCCCTTTGGGGGCTTATGGGGAATGAAGGGAAGCTAACCCCGTCTGGCTTAGGCCTTGCTTTCAGCCTCTTTAGCCCTTAATTTCCCTGAAAGAATGTATCCAGCCACAGCACCACCAAGGATAAAGGCAACCGCAGTGACAAGGACAGCCCCTATCATACTAAGGGCTGTAAGCATCCTTGCCACAACTCCCATTGTTCCCGGTCCCACGATAAGTTCAGCCAGCTTCAACCCAACATACCCTCCCATCATGGCACTGGGAAAGAACCCAAGAAGCACAAACAAAATCAAACCTGCCCCTGTTCCGATGTAAATCCCCTTTCTGGAATCAACCTTGGCTAACATAGTTCCACCTCCTTTTATTTTTTATTTTTTCTATTTCTCAAAACTAAATAGGCCAAAGGAAAAAGCAAACTAACTATTACTCCCACCCCGGAGATACTCAGTAAAATCCTTTTCAGGACCTCACTTCTGGTAAAATCACCTAAAACATAAAAAAGTATCTGGAAGAGAGAAAATACTATAACTAAAAGGGCTAATTCTGTGTTTTTTCCTCTGGTTTCTATTTTTAGTCCTGTAAGCCCTCTCATCTCTCTCACCTCTTTTCTTTCTCTTCTATTATAAATATATCAAAAAGCATGCCCAATCTACTTGGAGGATTTTTCAGAGCTTACAGGGGTTTCCTTTGCAAAGATGCCAAAAAAGGCCTAATGGAGCCAAAGATTTTTTGCAGAAATGCAAAAATTAGGTATCTAAAGAATTGAGAAAGTCAAAGACGATTTTAGCGGCAATTCCTCCAAGAAGCCCCCCTATTAAACCAATGAACATGATAACCGTTGTAACCCCGATGAACACGAGGGGAGAGTCCTTGGGAATTTCCTTACCCATTATGCGGGAAAGGTCCTGAGAGACAGCATCAAACCAGGTCCCCCCCAAGGAATCTCTGAAGGCAAAATCAAGCATAAACGCTACAGCCACACCCAGAATAAAACCTATGATGAATCCGAGCTTAAAGGGCTTAGACACCTTTAGACTTCAGAGAGGTCATGTTTTTTAATCTTTCTATAAAGGGTGGCAAGGTCAATCCCCAGAACTTTGGCGGCCTCTTCCTTATTGAAATCTACCTGTTTAAGGGTATTGAGAATGATATTTTTTTCAAAATCCTCAAGGGCCTCCTTTAAGGTCCTTACCTGAGGCTCTTCCTCTTTCTGCCCCTTAATTCTCTCGGGAAGTTCCTTTGCAGTTATGAATACCCCCGTTGACAAGATAACCGCCCTTTCAAGAACATTTTTAAGTTCCCTCACATTACCTGGCCAGTCATAATTTATTAAAAAGGAAAGGGCATCATTTGTGATCCCTTTGATTTCCTTTCCGTGCTCCCTGGCTAATTTTTCAATCAAAAAATAAACCAAAGCTGGAATATCCTCACGTCTCTCTCTTAAAGGAGGTATCCTTATCTCTATAACATTCAAGCGGAAATAGAGATCCTCCCTGAATTTACCCTCTTTAATCAGGTCTTCCAGATTTTTATTCGTTGCAGAAAGGATCCTGACATCTACCTGTTTTTTAATGGTATCTCCAAGAGGAATAAATTCACCAGTTTCAAGGAATTTGAGCAGCTTGGCCTGAAGATTAAGAGGCATATCCCCTATTTCATCCAAAAAGAGGGTCCCTCCATGGGCAAGCTCAATAAGCCCCTTTTTATCCGTTACAGCTCCTGTAAAGGCCCCTTTTTTATATCCAAAAAGCTCCGATTCAAGCAGGTTCTCTGGAATGGCTGAACAGTTAATACTGATAAAGGGTTTATCCTGCCTTGGACTGTTATTGTGAATAAATTCTGCCAGGACACCTTTCCCGGTCCCGGACTCTCCCAGGATCAGGATAGGACTTTTGGTGGGTATAACTCGCTCAAGTAGCCTCATTATCTCAAGCATCTGGGGAGAGGACCCCCAAAAGATGTCGCCTTTAAGTCTTTGACTTAATTGATGTTTTAAGGCCTCAACCTCTTTTTGAAGGTTTTTATGCTCAAGGATCCTTTTTAATCTCATCTTCACATCTTCGTTTATAAAGGGTTTGACGATGTAGTCTGAGGCCCCTTTCTTTATGGCTGTTACTGCAGAGTCAATACTTGCATAGGCCGTCATGATAACCACATCTGTTGAGGGACTTAACTCTTTTACCCTTTCAAGGAGCTGAAGCCCGTCTATCCCCGGCATCTTCAAATCAGTAAGAACAATATCATAATAGCCCTTTTCAAACAACCTCAAGGCCTCTTCCCCGCTCTGGGCGGTATCCACCTGAAAACCCTCTTTTTCAAGGACAAATTTCAGAACATTCAAGATATCCACTTCGTCATCAACAACCAAGATCCTTGGGCCCTGCATCAGACACTCACTCCCTGGGATAAATACTTGGGTAGTTTGACGGTAAAGGTAGAGCCCTTACCCACCTCGCTTTCAACCAGTATATCTCCTCCAAAATTTTTAATGATACTATAAGAGACGGACAAACCAAAACCCGTCCCCTTTTCCTTGGTTGTAAAAAAGGGATCAAATATGTGGGGAAGATTTTCGGGGGGTATCCCGATACCGGTATCCCTGAAACTAATCAGCACAAAACCATCTTCCTCTTTGGTCTCAATGGTTAGCTCACCACCTTCAGGCATGGCATCGCCTGCATTTAAAATGAGATTTATAAAGACCTGGGATAGCTGATTGGGATCAACCAAAACCTCAGAAACCTCCTTTAAACTTAGGTTTACTCTGATATCTTTCATCCTTTTGTCAAATTTTACGAGGCTTAAGCTTCCCTCAAGGACCTCAGAAACCTTTACTGGAAAGACCTCCCCTCGGGAGGGCTTGGCAAAACTGGAGATATTCCTTATGATCTCGGAAATCCTCAGGATATGCTTGGATATAACCTCTAAGGCCTGATTGGCAAAATCTCCCAGGTCCATTTCCTTGAGGACCTGGACATATGAGGAGATAGAAGTCAGAGGATTGCCGATCTCATGGGCAAGACCAGCTGAAATACGAGCAAGGGCCTGAAGCTTTTCTGATTGCATGATACGCTCTTCCATTAATTTAAGGTCCGTTATATCCTGAATCAAACAGATATAATTAACTTTGTTCTCCCCGGTCCGGATAGGAGTTATCTGAACCTGAAAAATCTTTCTCTGACCCTGAGAAAAGATTTCCTGGACAAACTGGGTAGAATCAGGGGCATTCAGACAATCTCCGATCTTGCTAAAAAGCTCACAGATATTAATTTTATCCATCTGCTTATTTTTATATAACCTTAAAATTTCCTCCATTTTTGAGTTCATCCAGGTAATATTTCCGTCCTCGTCAATCAAACAAATTCCGGAATTAACGGTCCCCATGATAATGGAGAGTTTTTCCTTTTCCGCCTGTAACTCTTCAGTCCTTTGAGCAACAAGCTTTTCCAGTTGACTGGCATAATCCTGAATCTTTTCCCTTAGGGTTATCTCCGCAGTGACATCATCGCAGGTTAAAACCGCTCCATTTATTTGACTTCCCTCCTTAAGAGGATTAACGGTTATGTGATAATACTTGGTCTCTCCATTTTCCTTTAAGGGATATCCCATCAGCTCCCCAGACTCTCCCTGAAAGGACTTATCAATTAAGTCTTTTAAAGTAACCCTGTAGCTCTCAATTTGTTGAGGACAGATCTCAAAGAAGTTTATGCCCAAAATCTCCTCCCTTGATCGTTTCAACAGACTGGCATAGGGAGTATTGGCTAAAACGATCCTATAGTTCTTATCCATAACCACAATCTTGGATTGGGTGCTCTCAATTATACTTTCCAAAAGGGCATAGACCCTTACCTTCTCCTCAGCCGCAATCCTCTTGGTATTTATGTAATAAAAAAGGGACCCCAGAATAATCATGGAAAGGAAAATGGAGATAACAATCAGGGAATGAAGCTTCATGCTCTTATTAATAGCTGACAGCAGTTCTTCATAGGGAATACTCACACAGAGGATCCAGACCTGATCTCTAACCCTCATTCCGGCATAATAAATCACCTTGTCCAGTTTCTCTGGCGAATAATAATAGTGGTAACCAGCACCTATGGACTCTCTGAGGATCATTTTTTCAGCTTCAAAACTCTTGTGGCACCTAAAACAGATCATGTTACCTGAATAGATATTATTCCCTATCATACCGGGCTGAGTGGGATGATAAAGCAAGGTCCCCTCTTTGGAGATCAACCAGGCATGACCCCTCGGGGTAAGCCTGATGGGCTTAAGATGTTTTTGAAAGATCTCATCCAGGCTCAGCTGAATCTCTGCCTTGACCTTTTGCCCATTGTAATTAAAGGGTAGATGATAGATGATTTTTCTCTCTGCAAAATCTATTTCCACCCTGAAGATATCCTCGGTATTTACCCTTCTGGAATTATAAGAAAAATCAACTTTAAGTCCTGACAGGGCTTCTAGATCCTTTACAAAAAAGGACCGAAAAAATTCTCTGTCAATCTTTATAGAGATATCAGGATGAGTTTTTAAATAATCTGAAAGGGAGTCGTATTTCTGGGGAACTATGCCTAAGATAAAATTCAGCTTCTCGGCAAGGTTCTGGGTTAAAAGCCCTAATTCCTTGTGACTTAGATCTAAAAACTCCTTTTGGAAGGACCTTTCAAAAAAGAGATTAATAGTTACAAAAAAAGAAAAGACAAAAAAGAGTATGATAAAAAAAAGCACATTTAAACGCATTGTTAATAATTATAGACCACTTTGAAAATAAAAAAAGCCCTCCCAGATCAGGGAGGGCTCAGTAGATTGTACTTAAGAAGATTGTTTTTTAATTACATCTTTATAATAGAGATCAAAGACCACAGCGGTTGTTCTAAAAACAAGGTGAGAAAATTTCCCGTAAGGGATAGCCAGGAAGAGCAAAAATACGCAAACAATGTGGGCAAGATAAACAAAGGCTGAAAAATTGAAGAAAACAGGCACCAGCCTTACCACCTCAATACCAAATCCCGTGATACCCACGAATAAAATGAGCCACAGGAGAAAGGCATCAGGATAGGCTGTCTTCAGAGAGTTCTCAAGAACAGCCCTGTTTCTTCCAGATATGAGGGCAATGATACCATAAAGGAGTAATATACCACCCACATTGCCTAACCACTTCACCGGATGGGTAAAGGGGTTCCAGGGAGTGTGCATCCCGAGTATATCAGCCAAAAAGAAGACCGTGCCCGTAGTAATGAAAAGGATAACAAAGGCATAAAAGAGCATCTTGTGGGGATTTGCCCTCCAGGAATTGGCACCACATTTTTCAAATCTGCTGTGAGCGAGGATCTCCTTTAAAGCAGGACCAAGATAACTTTTAATAATTGTAACTGCTCCTAAACGATAGGCCTGGGGTATCCTGTAATACTCAAGATAGGTATTCCACATCTTACTTACCGCATTGGCCATAAGAATGACCACAAAGGCAGCCAAGGGAACAAACACAAGATCTATCATCAGAACCCTGGCAGGAAGCTCAATGAACCCTATTTTATAATGAATCTCTGGATTGTAGGGAAAGGATACTGGATCAAGAAGATTGGGAACCCCCTGAAAGGTGAGAAACATGACCGGAAGGATAAAGGCAAGGGCAATGAGAATCAAAACCGGAAGTCCCCAAAGATTGCTATACAATGTATTCATGAACTTAAAGGGCAAAAGTTCTTTGGTAACAAGAAGTCTTAGAGAGGCAAGGACATCCCCAGGTCTTGCATTCCGAGGACAATACTTGGTGCAATCACCGCATTGATGACAGAGCCATACACTGGGATCAGAAAGAAGCTTCTCCCTAAATCCCCATTGAGCAAGGATCATCTGCTTCCTGGGGAAAGGTGCCTCATCCGGAGAAAGAGGACAGACCGTAGAACAGGTAGCACACTGATAGCACTTCTTGACCGTATCCCCACCAATACCCTGGATTTCTTTAACTGCAGATAGATCTGCATCAACCTTTAAAATTCCATTACTCATAGGGATTCCTCCTTACCAGCCTTTAAATGGGTTTTCACCATAACCTTTTATGGTCTCTTCAAACTCCTTTGTCTTTTCAACTATCTTTTCAAGCTCATCAATGGCCACAGTATCAATGGTTACCCTTTCCATTTCAAGGGCAAGCTGCTGCAAAGTTTCCTGCACATTTTCCATCCTGCGATTGGCAAGCTCGCTTCCCTTTATGAAGTGACACTGGTAATTCTCCCCATATTTACATCCAAGAAGGATTATCCCATCGTATCCCTTACTCATGGCATCCTTGATAAAGGACACATTTACAGCCCCGAGGCATCTCACAGGAATAACCCTGAAGGAGACGGGAAGATTCATTCTCTTATAGGCAAGCATATCAAGGGCTGGATAGGCATCGTTCTCGCAGACAAAGGCCATAAATCTATACTGCTCGTAACCCTGCTCAGGCATCTCCGTTGCCTTTATCATGCTTCCGATCATATCTATAGAGTAGTCCTTAAAGTTGATAATTCTCTGCGGACAGGCCCCAAAACAGGTTCCACACCTTCTGCAACGGGTGATAAAGGGTATGGGGAAGGCCTTCTCGTCTTCATTCAGGGCACCAAAGGGACACTCTTCCGTGCACCTCTTACACTGGGTGCACATCTTGAGATCCCACTCAGGGTGGGCATAATCCCAAGTTCTTGGATGCACTGCGTGTCCCACTTCTATAGCTGTTAAACACTGGATAGCCTTAAGGGCAGCACCCCGAGCATCCTCAATGGCCTGATCAATGGTCATGGGTTGATGCACAGCTCCAGCTGCATAGATGCCCGTTCTTCTTGATTCATAGGGGAAACAGATGTAGTTTGAATCGGCATATCCATAAAAGAGTTCAAGCTCAGGCAAAGCAGGGCCCTGTCTGTATTCCAGATTGAGAACCGCCTCATCTGCTGTTACCGGAACCATTCCTGTAGCAAGAACCACGGCATCCACTTCTAACTCAAGTTTCTCCCCCAAGAGGGTATTATCCACAACCACCTTAACCTTGCCGTTTTCTCCCTCGCTTACACTCACCACCTCACCCTTGGTTAAAAACACCCCGGGATCATCCTGGAGGGTCTTGTAAAAGTTTTCATAAATCCCCATGGTCCGCATGTATTCGTAAACGATATAGGCCTTGCTCTCGGGATCTGATTCCCTGAGATATCTTGCCTGCTTGAGACTGGCTAAGCAACAGAAACTTGAACAATAGGGAAGGTGATTCTCATCCCTCTGGCCAGCACACTGAACAAAAAGCACGCTCTTTATAGGGGCACCATCTGAGGGTCTTTCAAGTTTCCCCTGGGCAGCCATCTTTTCAAATTCTACATTAGTCAGCACATTGGGGACCACCCCATAGCCTAAATGACCTAATTTACTGGCATCATAGGGCTTAAAACCTGCTGCAAGCACAACGGCCCCGATGCGGACCTCTTCCTCCTTACCTCCCTGTTTTATTTTAACATTGTAAAGGCCAGGGCCACCAGCTATGTTTGCAACAGTTGCCCCTTTGTAAACCTTGATCCTGCTATTGCCCTCAACCTCAGATATCAACCCCTTAACCACAGGCTCCACAAGATTTTTATAAGGAGGATTGGTCTCACAGTGGGCCTTCATCTTGGCTGCAAAACCGCCAAGCTCCTTTTCCTTCTCCACAAGAACGACATCATATCCTGCCTTAGCACATTCAAGCGAGGCCGTAAGACCTGCTACACCTCCACCAATAACAAGAATGGTCTTAGATATCTCCTCCTCAGGCCTAAAAGGCTCAGGAAGCTTATAGGACCTCAACTTGGCGATACTCATATTGATATAATCCTTGGCTAAGGCCATAAGCTCGTCCTTAAAGGCAACCCCGCTTGCAACCTCCGTTGAATCCTCAAGGATCTCACCATTTTCTCCAAGGGGGAACCTGCTCCAGACAACCCCCTCTCTTAAACTAACCCTGTCAACAGCAACCTTGCCAAAATTAAAGACATCATAGTTCACTCTGAAGGAACAGGCACAAAGGGAGACCGCTTCAAGCCCATCCTCTTGAATCTTTGTATTGATAAACTCCTTTCCTTCCTTAGAACATAAAAAATCTGAACTATAAACAGAGGTTGCTCCCTGTTCCTTGGCCTTGGCCTCAAGCTCTTCTATATTCAATCTTTCTGCAATTCCACAGCTTTTGCATATAAAGACCCCTATTTTATCCATCTCTTACCTCCTTTATGCCCTATTTATGATTTGCAGTGCCTTTATAACTGCACCTGTTGCAGTCTCATTTGAGGTCATCACATCAAGGGGCTTCTTGGCACATCCCACGGGAATAATTCCATCCCTCTCAAGCACAAAACCATACTCATCCTGAGGAAGGCCAGGAATGCTTTCCCCGAATATACTTGGCTGCATTCCAAGGGCCAGAACCACCATGTTGACCCTTTCGTGAATCTTCTTACCTGTCAGGGTATCCTCGGCAGTAACAATAAGGTCCTTGGTCTCTGGATCCTCCTCAATCTTGGCTACCTTACCCTTGACAAAATTCACCTTGGCTTCATTTTGGGCCCTTCTCAAAAACTTTTCATATCTTCCAGGGGTTCTGATGTCAATGTAAAAGATTAAGGCCTCTGTTTCCGGGGCCTTCTCGGCTAAATAAAGGCTCTGCTTGAGACTTGCAAGGCAGCAGATGTAGGAACAATAGGGCAGATGATTCTCATCCCGGGAACCGGCACACTGCACAAAGGCAACCCGTTGAGGGACCTCTCCATCAGAAGGTCTTATGATTTTTCCAGCCGTTGGCCCCCAGGGGGATGCCATCCTCTCCATTTGCATATTGGTAATCACATTGGCAAATTTCCCATAGCCCAGATTATCAAGCTTTGTTGCGTCATAGAGCTTCCAGCCCGTTGCCCAGATAATAGCCCCAACCTCAACCTCAAAGACCTCTTCCTTCATCTCGGGATCAATGGCATTGTATTTACAGGCTGACTGTATCCGCTCAAGATCCCCCGGGGCTAAGGCCTCTTTGTCTAAGACATATCTCAAGGGAAAGGCCATAGGAGAAGGCAGATAAATGGCCTTGGTCTTTCCAAGCCCAAAGTCAAAGGCACTAATTCTTTCGCCTTCACAGACCTTTTCACAGTCTCCACAGGCCGTGCAGTTTTCGTTGACAAAGCGGGGTCTTTTTCTAAGTTTCACCCTATAATTTCCGGGATTTCCACTTATCTCTAAGACATCCGTCATGGTGTAAACTGTCAAATTAGGATTGGCCTTCATTCTCTTATAATTAATCTCCAAACCACAGGTTGGAGGACAGAGCTTGGGAAAGTAATACCTTAACTGCCCCACCCTTCCTCCAAGAGTGGGCTCTCTCTCAACCAGAAGTACCTCTTTTTCCATCTCCGCTGCCTCAATAGCTGCGGTTACACCACTTATTCCACCACCCACAACTAATATCGTTGAGCTTCCCATTTTAACCTCCTTTACTCCTTTCTTTTCAGGTTTGCGAAGTCTTCTCCTCAAGACCTCTCAAGCCTGAAAAAACCTCCCTTATAAAAAGAGGGGGCCTTTTAGCCCCCTCCTCACTAATTCTATAGGTTACGGTCCAAGAGGATCAGGAATGATCTGCACATAAGGATAGGTCTCAAGTTCCCACTGCTTGGTATCAGGATTCCATCTAGAGAGGGTGAAACATCTCCAATTGTTGTCATCAATGGCAATGTTTTCAGCCCTGTAATAGTAACCGGGATAACGGGAATCTTCTCTGAAGAGGATGTGCAGGAGATGGGCTTCAGCAGTCCAGACCCTGTGTCTGTTTTCCCAGGCCCTCATAAGCTCATGAAGGTCTCTGGCTGCAGCAAGCTCCATGTCCTCTTTGAGCATTCTGAGGAGATCAAGGCCTCTCTCAAGCATAATCTTGTTAGTCATGTAGTAGGTAGATGTTCCGGCTACATACTCATCCATAAGCTTCATAAGCCTTGCCTGAATGTGACGAGGAATGAGGTAATTGGGGTTAACCTCATAGGCAGTAGTAGCATTCTTGAACTGCTCAAATCTGTACCAGGGTCCATAAACCTCCTTCTTCAGCTCTTCAGCTGTCTCCTTAATAGCTGGCTTGTAGTCTTTGTTATCAAGGATAAACCTGACCATGGACTTAGCCGCAATTCTCCCCTCAACATGGGAACCGGAGGAGAATTTGTGTCCGCAAGCACCTACTGTGTCGCCTGCACAGAAAAGGCCCTTGACTGTGGTCATTCTGTTGTATCTTCCAAGGCCATCCCAGGGTTTCTTGTATTCCTCGGGTACCCAATCCTCATCAGGTCCACAGCACCAGGCTCCGGCACAACCAGCATGAGATCCAAGGAAATAAGGCTCAGTAGGCATGATCTCAGAGGGCTTCTTTTCAGGTTCAATATTCAAGCACGCCCAGAGTCCAGCCTGGGTGATACACATGTCAAGGAAGTCCTCCCAGGCCTCAGCGATAAGATGCTTGAATTCTTTCTTATCCATGTTTTTCTCAGCTTCCTGAAGGGCCCATTCAGTGTGCATAAAGATGGGGCCTCTTCCTTCCTTCATCTCAATGAGCATGGCGTGGTTTCTTAAACAGGTTCCCACAACTGAGGCCTCACTGTAAGGGGCAAACTTCTTGAGCTCTTCCTTATGCTTAGCAACATAGTCCTCATCAAAGGCATTGGTTGCACGAGCCTTGAAAAGCAAGAACCAGGCTCCCACAGGTCCATATCCATCCTTAAACCTGGCAGGGACAAACCTGTTCTCCATGAGAACAAGCTTGGCACCACTCATGGCACACATAGCGTATCCAGAACCGGGGTTCCAAACGGGATACCAGGTTCTACCTTTACCTTCATCAATGGATCTGGGACGGAAGACATTAACGGCACCACCTGTTGAAACGAGAGTAGCCTTGGCCTTGATGATATAGATCTTATTTTCTCTAACAGAAAAACCTACCGCTCCTGCACATCTATTGGGTTCATTGGCATCAAGAAGAGGCCTCACAATAAAGAGCCTTTCAATAATCTCAGCCTTGTCGTAGCTGGCAAGGGCATTCTTGGCAGCCTCAGCCACAATCACCTTATAGGACTCTCCATTAATCATGATCTGCCAACGACCGGAACGAACAGGCTTTGCTCCTCCCTTAAGAGTCAAACCTCTGGCCTTGGACTCAGCCCCATCCAAGGTCTTTCCAGTATTGGGATCCTGCTTCCAGATAGGAAGACCCCATTCCTCAAAACAATGGACCGTATCATCCACATGTCTTCCCACATCAAAGGAAAGATCCTCTCTAATGATTCCCATAAGGTCGCATCTAACCATTCTCACATAGTCATCGGGCTTATTATCTCCAATGTAAGTGTTAATAGCAGAAAGACCCATGGCCACTGCTCCAGATCTTTCCATGGCAGCCTTATCAGCAAGAAGAATGGTGATTCCATGGGGTTTGGCCCAGCGAACTGCCTCAACCGCAGCACCGCAGGCTGCCATTCCACCACCAACAATCAACATATCTACTTCTTTTTCTACTACCTCTGGCTCTGCTAAAGCCAATCCAAAATTGTAGCTGTGAATCTTAGGCATAGTAGTCACCTCCTTTAAATTTTTAAAATTTTTAGATGGTCATCTTCTTATCAGTGCAGGGAAAGACCTTATTAAGCACAGCCTCGGGTTTCTTGGGTTCTACTCCATCTACAGCCTGAGTAAAGAGCTGATTGGTATTGAGCTTACTGGGATCAGGCTCCTTACCCCCCACGGTTGGATCAGCAGACCCCTCTGGAGTGGTCCTGATAGGATACTTAAATCTCACCACCACACCATTTCTGAACTTAATGGTCCACATAATGTCAGTAGTTCCTCTCATGGGCTGGCAGGTTCCATTAAGAGGTGCAAAGTCTGCATAGTGTCTGATAGAGATGGCACCCTGTGGACAGCTCTTAACACAGGAATAACACTCCCAGCACTGATCAGGCTCCTGGTTGTAAGCCCTCATGGCCTCAGGATCAAGGATCATAAGGTCATTGGGACAGATATACATACAAACCGTCCTGTCTCCACCCTTGCAACCGTCACACTTTTCAGGGTTTACATAACTTGGCATAACCACACCTCCTTTTGTTTTTTTATACTAATCTAATCTGTTTCTATATCAGGAGCCGGCAGAAAGTCTGATTCCTTGGCAGCAAGCTCCTTTATCTCATTAATCCTTCCAAGAACAGCCTTGACAACCTCCTCGCCAAGGCTTTTATGCTTGGCAATCTCCTCAAAAAGGGCCCTTTTAAAGGCAACAGGAGTATCCGTTATACAGGCACGGGAATCAATACGGGCCGTCTCAAAGGCCTTGAGAACCTCATTCTTGGTTTCCTCTCCAACCTTTACCTTTAAGACCTTCAGCTCCCCACCAAATACAGTCTCAATATTGGATTCAACTGGGGAGCCCTTAATTTTACCCAATCTGTAATCATCTAAGAAGACCTCAAGTATATATTCCATCTCTTCACCCCCTTGATTTTTTTAATTTTTATTAATCCATGTCAGGAAGATCCACTTCAAGCTCTTCCTCTTTCCACTGGACATATCTTTCATTAACAAAGGGATAGTTAAACTTCTTCCACCACTTTACCACCACCTTAAAGACCTCAGGTCTCATAATAACAACTGGAGGCTGCACACCTTCAGCCACAAGTCCCCTGATAAGTGAGCCAGAAAGCTTTTCTTTCTGCTTGGAGTGATTACAGGACTCACTATAGGCCATCTCCTTACAGACCGGACAATACCAGAACTCTCTCATATTCTGGGGTCTGATCTCTAAGCCTCCCTCCACTTCATTCACGGGTTTGTCAAATCCATAACTGGGGATACCCTTTAACCAGAGGGTCTGGGTGGCAAACTTATCATAGTATTCCCCAACGGCAGCATGATCCCTTCCAAACATGTGATGGGTGCAGCCCATATTTTGCCTTATAATTCCGTGGAGCAAACTCTCAAGGGGGTTACCATATCTCATATCCCACAGGGTAAAGGAGACCACATGCCTTTCAGGCTTGATGTATCCAGCCTTATTGACGGCCTCGTGAGCCTCCAAGATGGCCTCATCAGGATAGTCACCCCTTCTCTTCACTCCAATTATGGCGTTTACAAGGATTCCATGACAGGGTTCAACATCCCCTGTGTAGGCGGCATTCTTCATGAGGTGCTCGTGACCCACATGGGGAACATTTCTGGTCTGATGGGCAATAGCCGTTCTCCAGCCCTTTTGTTCCATGAGCTCCCTGCACTTTCTGGGAGGGAGCCAGAACCTGTCAAAGGGTGGTTTAAAAATGGGTTCATTAATAATGGTATACTTTCCAGCAAGTATGATGGGATTGTGAGACCTGTAAATAACCCAACCCGGATGCTTGTCATCAAACTTTTCCTGGACTACCTCAGGATTGGTCTCAGGAGAACCAAAGGTCCTATTGGCAAGCTCTTCAGGATCAATCTCATAGATCTCTTCAATATCCAGCATAGCAAAGGGTTTACCCTTGAGCCTGAGGATCAGTCTATCTCCCTCGCTAACACCGAGCTTCTTATAATCTTCCTGGGAGATATCAAAAAGGATGGGGTAAGGAAAGACCCATCCAGAAAGGAGCCTCCTCTTAGTAAGAACACTTTCAAGCTCGGCCCGAGTCATTGACCCCTCAACGGGGCTGAAAAATCCATAACAAACTGACATGATCTCGCGGTAGACATTTCTGACAGGCACACCCCTTTTATAATGAAGGGTGGGCTTGATGTCGTAGAAGGCACAATACTTCTTACAGGACTCGAGATACTTTTTGGCTACCCTTTTGTCGGTGATAACCCGCTCAACAAGTTTCCCGCCATGCGGCATGGGCCTTTTAAAATACAATTCTGGCATTTCAACACCTCCTGTCCTTGAGATTAAGTTTTTTCAAGTGTTATTATAAAAACTTTTGGCTAAAGTCAAGCTTAATAAGGGCTTCTTTTGGGCTGTTTAGTGGATTTAATCTCATTTTTCTGAAATTTTATTTCATCTTTTGCATTCATTCTAATGGGTATCCCTTTAAAAATGGAAGTAAAGAAGGCTGAGATACATGTAAAGGGTCCTCTGAATAAAGTCAGCCACAGGTTTGGGATAAATTCCGAGGAAAATAACCACACCTAAGGAGATTAAGACTGGAAGGAGCATAGAAAAGGCATAGTTGTCCCTTTCCACCCTGTATAAAGGCCTGTCCATGTAGAGAACCTTTATGACCCTTAAATAGGGATAGGCTCCAATGATAGAAAAAAGAAGGGCAAGAAGGGCTACCCATAAAAGATTGGATTTAATCAGCATTATAAAAAGATAAAATTTGGCCATAAAGCCCGCTGTCGGCGGGACTCCAGCTAAGGAAAAGAAAAAAACAAGCATAAAAAAGCTTATTAAAGGCAGATCCCTACTTACTCCGGAAAGGGCTGGAATCTCAAGAAATTCCCTCTTTATCTTAGCAAGATAGATCAAAACTCCAAAGGTTCCAACGGTCATAAAGAGGTAAACGAACATGTAAAAGATGGTAAAACCATAGCCCAGATAATCCCCTGAAAGAAGACCTAAGGAGGCGTATCCTGCATGGGTAATTGAGGAATAAGCCAGCATTCGGATAATATTGTCCTGTTTTATGGCAAGAAGGGCCCCGATTAAGAGGGTAAGAAGTGAGACAGGTATGAGCAACTCTCCAAAGTTGATACGCAGTGGAGAAAAGGCAAGAATCAGGACCTTAATCAGGGCGGACATAAGGGCAAACTTGATCAGACTGGCTAGAAAAGAGGTCACCGGAAGGGGAGAGGCCTCATAGGCATCTGGTGCCCACATGTGAAAGGGTACCAGTGAGAGTTTCACCGAAAAGGCTGCTAAGATCAAAAGCAGGGCAAGGAATAACTCCCTTTTATAAAGCCCCTGGGCAAGTTTCAGGAAGACCTCTTTGAAGGAGACAGCTCCAAGGAAATAATAAATAATACCCAGGCCAAGGAGAAAGAAAAGGGATGCCAAGGAGCCTGCAATGAAATACTTTAAAGCCCCCTCAACAGAAGAACTTTTGTAAACAAAGGACGAGGCAATCAGGAAATAGACAGGAATACTCATCAACTCCATACCAAGATAGAGGGTAAGAAAATCCTGACTGGAAAGCATTACAAAGGCCCCCATCCCTGAAAAAAGGAGAAGGCCGTAAAATTCACCCACATTCAGGGCCTTAAAGGTCTGCAAGTAATAATAGGAAATAAAAAAGATGAGGAAAAGGCCCACCAAGAGGAAGAGCTTGAGAGTGGTTGCATAAAAATCCGTTTTAAAGGCCGAAGTAAATTCTCCAAAGGGAGTAAAGAGAAGAAAACCCAGCCCTACAATAAAGGCTAGTTGCGCAAGATAAAAGGCATAATTCTTATTATTAATAAATTTATCTATAAGAAAGATAAAAAGGCCTGTTAAAAGAAAAACCAATTCTAAGGCCAGGACACCGAAATTAAGGCTTAGAGTTACCACTTTGTTTCCTCCTTAAGGGAAATTGACTAAGATCTGGGCTACAGTTGCTCGCATAAAGTCCAAAAAGGGATTGGGATAGAAACCAATTAAAAAGACAAAAAGGAGCATGGGGATAAGGGCCACAAGCTCATTCCACTTCATAGGGGCAAGGTTAAAGACATTGGGACTTGGTTTCTGAAAAAAGACCCTCTGATAGAGCCAGAGCATATAGGCTGCCCCTATAATTACCCCTGTTGAGGCAAGGACCACCATAAGTTTATCCCTGAGGAAGGTGCCAAGAAGGATCATAAATTCCCCAATAAATCCATTGGTTCCGGGAAGACCGATACTGGCTAAGGTAAAGACCATAAAAAAGGCAGCATAAAGGGGAAAGGTGGTTGCAAGTCCTCCATAGTAAGAGATGGCCCGGCTATGGGTCCGGTCATAAATAACCCCCACGCACATAAAGAGGGCCCCGGTAACGATCCCGTGGTTAATCATCTGAAGAATGGCCCCCTTAACCCCAATAGGGTTAAGTGAAAAGATCCCCAGGGTCACAAAGCCCATGTGACTGACTGAGGAATAGGCAATCAGTCTCTTTAGATCGCTCTGCCAGAGGCAGGCAAGCCCGGCATAGATAATAGCAATTACCGAGAGAATCAGAATCAACTTGGCAAAGTAGAGGGTAGCGTGGGGAAAGAGGGGGAGAAGAAATCTTACCATCCCGTATCCCCCAAGCTTGATAAGTATGCCTGCTAAGATTACTGAACCCGCTGTAGGGGCCTCGGTATGGGCATCCGGAAGCCAGGTATGCACTGGCCACATGGGGACCTTGATGGCAAAGGCTATTAGAAAGCCAAGGAACAAAAGCTTCTCCACAGGAGGGGCAAAGGTCTTCCCCAGTAGAGCGGTGTATTCAAAAGTCCCGTATTGCAAAAAGATATAGATAATGGCAATAAGCATAAAGACCGAACCGAAGAAGGTGTATAAGAAAAACTTGAGGGTTGAATAGATTCTCCTTGGGCCGCCCCAGACCCCGATGATAAGATACATGGGAATAAGCAGGGCCTCCCAGAAGAGATAAAAGAGTAAGAGATCAAGGGCCAAAAAGACCCCTACCATTGCCATGTTGGTAAAAAGCAGGGACAGATAAAATTCCTTGACCTTTTCTTTGATGGAATCCCAGGAGATAAGGACGCAGAGCAGGGTTACCAGGGTTGAGAGAGGCACAAAGAGTATGCTTACTCCATCCACTCCAAGGAAGTAATAGCTGTTTAAAAAGTCTATCCAGAGATACTTTTCAATAAATTGAAAGCCCGGATTGGCATAATCAAAATTAAGGAGAAGAAATAGGGAGAGGACAAAATCCATGAGGGCTGTGACTAAAGCTATGGCCTTGATGGAGCCTTCCCTTTCCCGGGGAGTTAAAAAGATCAGGATTATTCCTACTAAAGGAAGCCAGAGTATTGTGGATAACAGATTGGGGATTCCCACCTTCAACCCTCCTTACTTTAAGTACATCACAAAAAACATATAGATAATTAAGCCAATTAGAATGAACCAGCTGTAATGATTCACAATTCCCGTATGAAGGCGTCTAAAGAGACCGGCCAGGGTCTCAGTGGTTCTGGCTGAGCCATTGACAGTCTGGTCTATTATAAAGGTATCCAAGATCAGATTGACAACAGTTCTTGAAAGAAACAGGGTGGGGATAACAAAGATGCGATGATAGAGCTCATCAAAGAGCCACTTTCTGTATAGAAAGGTGTAAAGATTTTTGAATCTTGAGGAAAAGAGGGTTTCCAGGGAGGGTCTTTTGACATAGACCAGATAGGCAAGGGTGATACCGGTGATGCCTGCAAGAACCCCAAGGCCCATAAGTAGATACTCAAGGGAGTGATCCACATGGGGAAGCTCCGGATGGCCCAGCACGGGTTCAAGAAATCTCTGAAAATTAGCCCCTCCACCTAAGGATTCCGGTATCCCCAACCAACCTGAAAAAATGGCCCCCACCGCTATTATTATCAGAGGAATGGTCATTACCTTAGGTGATTCGTGGGGATGATGGCCATGAAGGACCTCTTTACCTCTGAATTCCCCCAGAAAGGCCTTAAAAAAAATCCTGAAGGTGTAAAAGGCCGTCATGGAGGCTACAATCAGGCCTATCAGCCAGATCAACTTTCCCCAGGGGTATTTTGAAAAATAGGCCATGGCAAGGATCTCATCTTTACTGAAAAATCCTGCCAGCCCCGGGATTCCTGAGATGGAGAGACTGGCAATTAAAAAGGTCCAGAAGGTCACAGGCATATACTTCCTCAACCCCCCCATGATCCTTATATCATTAGGATCCGGGGCATGATGAAGGGCATGAATAATACTTCCTGCCCCAAGAAAGAGAAGGGCCTTAAAATAGGCATGGGTAAAGAGGTGAAACATACCCACTGCAAAGGCCCCTACACCGCAGGCCATAAACATATAACCCAACTGAGAGAGTGTGGAGTAGGCTACCACCCTCTTAATGTCAAACTGGGTGGGAGCAATGGTTGCCGCCATAAAGCAGGTAATGGCCCCCACAAAGGCAACCATGGCCATGGCATAAACACTCATCTCAAAGAGGGCATGGAGCCTTGAGACCATGAAAACCCCAGCGGTGACCATGGTGGCTGCATGGATAAGGGCTGAAACAGGGGTAGGACCCTCCATGGCATCAGGTAGCCAGACATGCAGGGGGACCTGGGCACTCTTTCCCATGGCCCCGCAAAAGAGTAAAAGGGCAATCAAAAAGGGAACATGGATCTCATAGCCTCCAATCTCCACATAGAGATTGGCAAGAAGAGGGAGCTTTTCAAAGATTTCCGTATAATAAAGGGTCCCGAGATAATAAAACATGGCAAAGATCCCGAGGGCAAACCCAAAGTCTCCAACCCGGTTAACGATGAAGGCCTTCTTAGCGGCATCACTGGCACTCTTTTTCTCATACCAGAAACCAATCAGAAAATAGGAACAAAGCCCTACCGCTTCCCATCCGAGATAGAGCTGGACGAGATTATTGGAAAGAACTAGCATGAGCATGCTGAAGGTAAAAAGGGAGATATAGGAAAAAAATCTATAATACCCTGGATCCCCACCCATGTAACCAATGGAATAGACATGGATAAGGAAGGCAAGGGAGGTAACCATACAGAGCATCATGACCGAAAGAGGATCAACAAGGAATCCGAGCCCCACCTTGAGGGAGCCTGCTACAATCCAGGAATATAAATCAAAGTTATAGGTCTTTCCGGAAAGAACATCTATCAGGAGCTTCAAACTCAAAAGAAAACTCACAAATAAGGCAGAAACTGGCAAAAAATGGGCCTTATCTCTGAAATATCTTTTTCCGAAAATAAGGGTAATCATACTGGCCAGAAAAGGTAAAAAGGGGACTAAAAAGACCACCATATCAAAGTTTTTTACAACCTGAAGGGAAGCCTCTGCCATACCTCTAACCTCTGAAGTAATTTATTTCGTCTGTATAGACCTTTTTGAGCTTCTTATAAAGTAAAACCACCAAGGAGAGGCCAACTCCAGCCTCTGCCGCTGCCATACCTATAATAAAAAATACGATGATATAGCCCGTTACATCCTTAGTGTAATGAGAGATTCCTGCAAATAAGACGATCAGGGCGTTCATCATAATCTCCAAGGAAACAAGCAGGATAATGAGATTTCTTCTAAAGAGAACCCCCAGAAGGCCTATCAGAAAAAGTAAAAGACTCAGGATCACATAGTAATTAAAGGGCACCACCTCAGGAAACCTCCTTCAATTTTCTTAACAAAAATATTGCTCCAAGCACTGCAACTAAAAGGATCACACCTATGAGTTCAAATTGAAAGAGATAATGGGAATAGAGGTATCTTGCCATCCACCAGAGATTGGGGCCCTGGTTCAGATCAATGGGTAGACCGGGCTGAAAGGAAGGGCTGAGGGCTGTAAGAAAGGCAAGATTTTTAAAGAAGAGATAAAGAAAGACCAAAAAGATTACTAAGCCTAAGGAGGACCTCTGAATAAAGATCCGCCATCTTTCCTCTTTCCGCAGATTTATCATGTAAACCACGAAGAGAAAGAGCACAAGCACAGCCCCTGCATACACGATGATCTGAACAGAGGTCAAAAACTCCGAGCCCAGGGTGTAGAGTAAGAAGGCCTGATGAATAATCATCACCAGCACCCACAGCACGGCATGCACAGGATTTCTGGAAATCACGGCCAGCAAACTTGAAATAGTCATGGCCAAGCCTAAATATAGAAAGATCAGAATATCCCAGTTCATAAGCCTAAACCCCTGTGAAGTTTCTCTTTCTAACGGGTAGATACTTTTCAGGAATTCCCCTTGGTTTCCAGAAGGGGTTGAGGTAAGGTCTCTTCTGGGAAGCAATAAACTCATCCCAGTTTTGGAGAAGTCTATCCTTATCAAAATAAACTTCATCCCGGCTATAACCTGCATATTCAAAGTATTCACTTAAAACGATAGCATTTACCGGGCAGACCTCTTCACAGTATCCGCAATAGACACATCTCAGGGCCTCAATATCGTATCTTTTCACTTTTCTTTTTTTGGTCTCGGGATCTACCTCATGCTCAATATAGATACACTGGGAGGGACAGACCCTTGCACATCTCAAGCAGGCTATACAGAGGGTATCTCCACTCTGAGGGTCCCTGACCAAGGCATGTCTTCCTCTGAATCCAGGGGCTGGAATAACCCTATCCTTATCGGGATACTGGATAGTTACCGGTCTATCCAGAAGAAGCTTCTTCAGGGTTAAGAGGAGCCCCTTCCAAATCTCAATAAGCAGAATCTTTTCAAGCACTTTCATGCCCAAAACCCCTTAAAGCATAAGTTTTATAAAGGCCGTTGCAAAGAGATTAATCAAGGCAAGGGGGATAAGGATTTTCCAGCCAAGCCCCATGAGCTGGTCGTATCTGTATCTGGGAAGAGTAGCCCTTACCCAGATGTAGAAGAAGAGAAGGGCATAGAGTTTCAATAAAAACCAGAGGAAAGGTAGCCCAGGCACCTCAAAGGGACCGGCATATCCCCCCAGAAAACAGGTCACTGCAAGGGCACTCATAACAACCATTCCGTAGTACTCGGCTAAATAAAAAAGGGCAAAACGGATTCCGCTATACTCTGTAAAGTATCCAGCTACAAGCTCTGTTTCTGCCTCGGGTAAATCAAAGGGCACACGGTTGGTTTCAGCAATGGCTGAAACCATAAAGACAAAAAAGGCAACTATCTGAGGGATAAGATAGATTTTAAAGGGACTGGCCACCTGAGCCCTCACTATTTCCTGGAGGTTAAAGGAGCCGGCCATAAGGACCACGGACAAGAGGGCAAGGGACATGGCTATCTCATAACTTATGACCTGAGCGCTTGCCCTCAGGGCCCCGAGAAAGGCATACCTTGAATTGGAGGCCCAGCCTGAAAGAATAACTCCGTAAGCACTCAGGGAACTTAGGGCCAAGATAAAAAGAAGCCCCACATTTAGATTACTCAGAACGAATCTATCCCAGAGGGGAATCAAGGAAAGACCTGTGGCGGCACAAACCAAGGAGACAAGGGGAGCTACTGCAAAAAGGGGTCTATCAACCTGGGGATGAACAATATCTTCCTTTTGAATGAGTTTCAGGACATCGGCAATGGGCTGAAGTAATCCCCGAGGGCCAACCCTATTTGGCCCAAGTCTTTGCTGCATCCTTGCAATGATCTTTCTTTCCGCATAGGTCAAATAAGCCACATGCAAGAGCGCAAGCACAAGAAGGATCAGGGAAAAGACGATAATTAAAATCAATCCAGTTAGCAAGGATAAATCCATTCTCCCCCTCCCTCTTCAAAGAAAAAACTCTAAAAGCTATCTATCGCAATCCCCTAAAACCACATCCAAGGTCCCAATTATGGCAATCAGGTCTGCAATCAGGTGGCCCTTGGTAAGGGCAGGAATAGCTGATATATGCACAAAAGATGGGGTTCTAATGCGCAGTCTCCAGGGCTTATTGGTTCCGTCACTAACCACATAGACGGCAAGTTCACCCTTGGGAGATTCAATACTTGCAAAGGCCTCCCCTGGAGGTAAAACCCCCACATCTTTTCCTGTAAAGATAAACCCCTTCTTGGGATGAGGCTTGGGTTCAGGCTCTCTGACCCTTTCTGGAATCAGAAGATCCGGGGCACCCTCTGCCAGAACGGACTCTCCTTCGGTCTCAGGAAGTTTGTCTAAGCACTGCTTTATGATCCTGTTGGATTGTCTCAACTCTATCATTCTTACGCGGTATCTATCATAGGTATCCCCTCTAACACCCGTTGGGACCTCAAATTCTACCTCTCCATAGCTGTCATAGGGCCTGAATTTCCTCACATCGTAGGCAATTCCAGACCCCCTGAGAACTGGTCCTGTAAGACCAAGGTTTATGGCCTCCTCTGCGGAAACAACCGCTACATCCTTAGTCCTCTTAAGCCAGATCCGGTTCACATCAATCAGGGTCTCATACTCTAAGATCCTTGAAGGAAACTCTTCTGTAAATCTGTAAAGTTCATCCATGATTTCCTTGGTAAAGTCCTGCCTTACCCCTCCTACACGCACATAGGTATGGGTAAGTCTTGCCCCACAGATCTTTTCAAAGATATTCAGGAGCCATTCACGATCCCGGAAGCAATAGAGAAAAACTGTCATAGCTCCTATGTCAAGGGCATGGGTTGCCAGCCAGAGGAGATGGCTTGAGATCCTGGCCATCTCGTTAACAATGGTGCGTAGAAGTTTTGCCCTTCTTGGAACCTCAAGGTTAAAGAGTTTTTCAAAGGCAAGGCAAAAGGCGGTATTGTTGGCTGCAGAGGCGATGTAGTCCAGCCGGTCACTTAGGACAACGCTTTGATTGTAATTCAGATTTTCACCGAGTTTTTCCACCCCTCTGTGAAGATAACCTATCCGGGGATCACAATTGACGATAGTTTCACCATCAAGCTCAAGAACAAGTCTCAAAACCCCGTGGGTTGAGGGGTGCTGTGGGCCCATATTCAAATAAAAGGGCTCTTCCCAGGCATTGTTCCCTTTTTGTTTGGAGGTGACCTCTATTAAGGCCGTGCTCATCTTGTAGCTCCCTTTGCCTTTTCCTTAAACTCCCGGTAAACCTTCCATTCCCTTTCCTCATCTAAGAATAGGGGATAATCCTTGCGCAGGGGATAACCCTCCCAGTCTTCAGGCATAAGAAGTCGCCTCAGGTCAGGATGACCCTTGAATTTGATACCGAACATATCAAAACACTCTCTTTCAAACCAGTTAGCGGTCTTCCAGAGAGGGGTAAGGCTGTATTGCCAGCAATCCTCCTCAGGAATGGGAACCTTTACCCTGAGTAGGGCCTTCCTCTCCAGGCTGTAAAGATGATAGACCACCTCAAAGCGTTCCTCCTTCTTTTCAGGCCTAAAGTTCAGATAGTCAACTCCACAGAGATCAATCAGGTGATTGAAGCCCTTCTCCTTGAGTGCCCGGATCACCTCAAGAAACCCCTCTCTCTTCACAACCAAGGTTGGGGCATCCCTTTCTTCAGCTCTCAGGATAAACTTTTCAAACCTTGCCTTTAGCTCTTTCAAGAGGTCTTCCATCTTTTATCTCCAGAAACCCCATCTTCCTCTTTCTTTTTTGATCTTTTCCTGAAGTTTGAGGAGGCCGTAAATAAGGGCCTCTGGCCTTGGGGGACATCCAGGAATATAGACATCCACAGGCAAAAACTCATCTACCCCCTGAACAGTGGAATAGGTCTTAAAGATACCCCCTGAACAGGCACAACTTCCCATAGCGATCACATACTTTGGCTCTGGCATCTGTTCATAAACCCTCTTTACAGCTGGGGCCATTTTTTTGGTAACTGTCCCGGCAACGATGATACAATCAGCCTGCCGGGGAGTAGCCCTGAAGATGATACCAAATCTATCCAGATCAAAGTGGCTGGCTCCAGTTGCCATCATTTCAATGGCACAGCAGGCAAGACCAAAGGTCATGGGCCAGATGGATGAAGCCCTTGCCCAGTTAAAGATCTCGTCAATAGGGGAGATAATAACAGGTGTTCCCGGAATCTGCCTTACCTTCGGGGTAACTTGGGTGGTCATCTTTTCTATTCCCATTGGAGGGCTCCTTCACTAAGGGCATAGAGATAGGCAGCCAAGAGTAAGACCACAAATATAGTGATCTCAACAAAACCAAACCAGGAGAGCTCTTGAAACACCACAGCCCAAGGATAAAGAAAGACCACTTCTACATCAAAGACCAAAAAAATGAGGGCAATAAGGTAAAATTTCACCCTGAAGGGAATCTTGGTATCCCCGGAGGGGTCCATCCCGCACTCATAGGGTATGAGTTTCTCAGGAGTAGGCCTTTTGACAGAGAGGACTTTGTTCCCAACAAGCATGGAAACTCCTATTATCAAGACAAGAGCTGCAAAGATCAGAAAGGGAAGCATGGCTCCCATAGCCTACTCCTTAGTGGTAGTTTCTTTTATTTCAAGGGCTTCATTGGGACAGGCTGAGACACAATAGGGTTTCTCGCCCTTTTGCATTCTGGCAATACAGAGGTCGCATTTTCCCACAGTTCCTGTATTGAAGTTAAATCTCGGGACTCCCCAGGGACAGGCCTCCATACAATTTTTACATCCCACGCAGACCTCTTTATAAAAGGCAACCACCTCTCCTTTACGGACGAGAGCTGCTACTGGACAGGCGGATGCGCATTGAGGTTTTTTACATTGGAGGCAGGCAAAATAGGCAAATTTTGGGCCTACCCTGAAGATACGACAATTAGAAAGGCCCTCATGTCCCTCGGCGCAGGCCTTAACACACTCCTCACAACCAGTGCACTTCTCAACTATGTGCAGGATAGTGTAATTCATAACAAGTCTCTTTTTAAGTTAAATACCTCAATTTGTCAACCACAGGATTATGAAATTTTAGCTACTTATGTGGATTTTTTGGAAATTCTGAGGTGTTTTTCCCCGTTTTTTATGCGTAAACAAATTTTTAAGGCCTTTGTAAAATGGAGTTGTCCTCTCTTTGTTTCAGGGCAAAGGGAAAACCTTTAGCC
>CAYTDX010000008.1:4999-26074 GCA_964436655.1 uncultured Caldimicrobium sp. | reverse complement strand
AACTCTAAGATTCTTGATTTTTGCCCTTCTGGTAGCCGCAAGCTTCAGCTTGCGTTGGATTTTTTGATTTTATTTTTTACTGGTAGCCGCAACCATTAGGTTGCGCCAGTTTTTTTGATTTTTTATTTTACAAACCTTCGCAGGCTAAAGATCTTGCGGCTACCGAAAAAGACTAATTTTGTGAAAAACTCACAAAGTCTAAAAAACCTTTTGCCTCATACCTTTGCTTGACAAAATAAAAAATTGGCTTAAATTTGAGGGAAAACACTTTGAGGGAGGAGAGGATGCCTTCTTTTTTAACAAATCAAACTCCTTGGGTTAAAAAGGAGGAAGTCAAGAGAAACTGGTATTTAATTGATGCCAAGGATAAGGTCCTGGGGAGGCTGGCCTCACATTTAGCCTACATGCTCCAGGGAAAACACAGGGCCGACTATTCACCCCATGTGGACCAGGGAGATTTCTTCGTGATCATCAATGCCGATAAAGTAAAGCTTACCGGAAAAAAGCTTGACCAGAAGACCTACTGGCGTCATAGCGGTTATATGGGAGGTCTTAAGCTTGAGACAGCAAGACAACTTCTGCAAAAAAGGCCAGAGGAGCTTATTTTACTTGCCGTAAAAAGAATGCTCCCCAGGAATCGGATGAGAAATAAGCTTTTAAAGAAGATCAAGGTCTATGCGGGGGAGGTCCATCCCCATCAGGCCCAGAATCCTCAACCCATGGAATTTTAAAGGAGGTAGATAGCCTATGAATAGCCTATATGCAACAGGTAAGAGAAAGACCTCAGTCGCAAGGGTATGGCTTCTTCCAGGGGATGGAGAGGTCTTTGTCAATGAGCTACCCTTTTCCCAGTATTTTAGCGATCACATCGTTGCTGAGGATGTGATCTTTGGCCCCCTCAGAGTCACCAACATGCTCGGTAAGTTTAATGTAAAGTGCACAGTTGAGGGTGGAGGTAAGTCTGCCCAGGCTGAGGCTATTCGGCACGGCATTGCCAGGGCCTTAGTAGAATATAATCCAGAGCTCAAACCCCTTTTAAGAAAGGCTGGTTACATCACCAGGGACCCCAGAGAAAAAGAGAGAAAAAAGTATGGGCTCCGGGGAGCCAGAAGGGGTCAGCAATACTCCAAGCGTTAGGATTGGCCTTGCGTGATCTCCGTTGCCATAGTTGGTGCCAGCGGATATACCGGGCTTGAACTCTTAAGGCTCTTAAACTATCATCCTGAGTTTGATGTCTCCATTATAACCTCCCGAGATCTGGCCGGAAAATCTCTTTCAGATGTTTACGGGCTTTCCGGGAGGTTTGCCTCCCTTGTCTTTGAAGAACCCCATCCAGAGGCCATAGCTGAAAGGGCCCAGGCAGTCTTTCTGTGCGTCCCTGCTGGAACTGCTCAAGAAATGGCAAGAATCTTTATTGAAAAAGGCTTGAAAGTAGTTGATTTATCGGCAGATTTTCGTTTTAAAAATCTTGAGACCTATCAGAAAACTTATAAGATAGAACACAGATTCCCGGAACTAGCAGGTAGAGCTGTTTATGGCCTACCTGAGATCTATGCTGAGGAGATCAAAGGGGCAAGTTTAGTGGGCAATCCCGGATGTTATCCCACCTCTGTGCTTCTACCGCTAATTCCTCTTGTTAGCAAAGATCTGATTGAAAGGGAAGATATTATCGTTGACTCCAAGAGTGGGACCTCAGGGGCTGGCAGAAAGGCCGAGTCAGCCTATAGCTTCTGTGAGGTAAATGAGGATTTCCGGGCTTACAAAGTGGCAGGCCACAGGCATACACCCGAAATGGAGGAAAAGCTCACGGAGTTTGCAGGTTCCCCTATAAGAATAGTATTCACCCCGCATTTGTTACCGGTGAACCGAGGGATCCTCTCCACAATATATGTGAAATTCAGGGCCTCCCTTGAGAGGGCCTATGAATACCTCAAAGAGTTTTATAGAGACAAGCCCTTTGTTGAGGTCTTACCCCCTGGAAGTTATCCCCGCTTAGCAGAGGTCCGGGGGACAAATCTCTGTAAGTTTTCCCTATTTGAGGATAGGGAAAGGGGAAGGGGGATCATTCTTTCGGTCATTGATAATCTTGTCAAGGGTGCAAGTGGACAGGCAATACAGAATTTGAACCTCATGGTTGGGTTGTCTGAAGACACGGGCCTTCCCAAAAGTCCTCTTCTTGTGTAAAATTGGGTCGTATGTCAAGAGAGCCATGCCCTGATAAGGCCTTTTTGGGGGGACTTTATAAACAGGGATGAGTGAACCACTTGTCAGAAATATCAGGCTCTTTATTGCCTATGATGGAACCAATTATTTGGGATTTCAGATTCAGCCCAAGGGTCCAACCATCCAGGGCATACTGCAGGAAGTCCTGGGTCAGGTTTTGGGGCACAGGGTAAAGATTCGTTCAGCCGGAAGAACTGATGCTGGGGTCCATGCCCTCTGCCAGGTGGCTCACTTCTTAACCACCTCAGACAAACCCCTTGAGATCATCTTCAGGGCCCTAAGTGGCCTTTTACCACGGGATATCTCTGTCTGGCAAATAGAGGAGGTGGACTTTAAGTTTCATCCCCAGAGGGACGCCCTTAAAAAGACCTATCAGTATAATATCTACAATTACCCGGTGAGAAACCCCTTGCTGAGGCTCTATTCTTACTGGGTGCCAGAACCTTTAAATTTATCTGCCATGCAGGCCTGTTTGCCTGAGATCGTAGGCACGAAGGATTTTGCAAGTTTCCGCAAATCTGGGACCGATATCAAAACAACTGTCCGAACTATCTACTCAGCCAGTCTTAACTGGTCAGAAAGTTTCAGACATCTCCTTGTTTTTGAGGTAACCGGGCAGGGATTTATGCGCTACATGGTAAGAAATCTGGTTGGGGCCCTCCTTGAGGTGGGAAGAGGTAAAATGAGCCTTGAGCAGTTTAAGGAGGTCCTTGAGGCCAGAGATAGAAGGGTGGCCCCTCCTCCGGCTCCCCCTCAGGGATTGATTTTAAAACACATAGAATATAAGGATATAAAGGTGTTAGATCGTTATCCCCCCTATCAAGTTCAGTTTTAAGGAGGTGCTGAGATGATCAAACTTTCCGAGAGGGTCAGGGCTTTAAAGCCCTCGGCAACCTTAGCTGTGGATGCCAAGGCCAAGGCTTTGAAAGAGCAGGGAGTGGATGTAATCAATCTCTCGGCGGGAGAGCCGGATTTTGATACCCCTGAACCCATCAAAGAGGCCTGTATAAAGGCCCTTAAAGAGGGGATTACCAAGTATGCCCCAACCCCGGGTTTTTTGAGTCTAAGAAAGGCCATCTGTCAGAGGATTTATGAAGATTACGGCCTTGAGTATCAGCCAGAAGAGGTAATTGTGACAACCGGGGCCAAACAGGCTATTTTTAATCTCCTTTTGGCCTTAGTGGATGATGGGGAGGAAGTGCTTATTCTCTCTCCTTACTGGGTCTCCTATCCGGAGATGGTGGTGTGTGCTGGTGGAAGACCAAAGATTGTCCCCTCAAGTTTTGAAAGGCGCTTTGAACCTGAACCTGATACCATTGAAAGAGAAATTACCCCAAAGACAACGGGAATAATAGTCAATAGTCCATCCAATCCCACGGGGCTCATTTATTCGGGGGCATTCTGGAAGGCCCTTGCAGAGATAGTTGAAAGACATAATCTCTGGGTGATCAGTGATGACATTTATGATAAGTTAAGATTTGATGAGGCCCGTCCTGAAAATATCCTAAGTTATGCCCCCGGGCTAAAAGGACAGGTCTTTATCGTGAATGGGGTCTCAAAGACCTATGCCATGACGGGCTGGAGAATAGGCTGGGCCTTGGGTCCAAGAGAGGTGATCTCAGCCTGTGTGAAAATTCAGGGGCAAAGCACAAGCCATGCTACCTCCTTTGCCCAGAAGGGGGCAGAGGAAGCCCTCAAGACCCCTGAGGAGGAGATCAAAAGGATGGTAAAGGCCTTTGCCAGAAGGGCTGAGGTCTTAAGCTCTGCCCTAAGAGGGCTTCCTGGGATTGACTTTATCCAGCCTCAGGGGGCCTTCTATCTCTGGGCCAAAGTTTCTACCTATTACGGCAAGAAGACCTCAGAGGGTAGGGTCATACAGAATTCCATAGATATGGCTGAATATCTGCTGGATAAGGCTCGGGTTGCCCTTGTTCCAGGAGTGGCCTTTGGAGAGGATGAATTCCTGAGGTTTTCCTATGCCACATCCGAGGAAAATCTGCTTGAGGCAGTAAAGCGGATCAGGGAGGCCCTGCAGGCCTTAATCTAAGGGCAGACCCTTTTGGTCTCCTCTTTAACCAATTTCCCGTGCTCGTAATACTGGACCTTTACCCACTCACAGCTCCCCTCTGCCTTGACAGGCTGGGCATAAACCCTTTGAACCCTATCTTCGCTTTCGTAGGTTACAGGTTTCCTGGTCCTTGCAGCATCCTGGCTTGCTCTATCCATGATGTATGAGGCTGTTCCTCCTATAACAGCTCCAATGGCTGCACCAAGCACAGCTCCTCTCCAGCGATTGTGCTTGTCAAAGAGGACCCCCAGCACGCCACCAGCTACGGCTCCCACGGTTGCCCCTTCTTTAGTTCTCTGGTTTAGATCAGGGCCACAGCCTGTAAAAAGGGCCACCGCAAAGATAAAAATAATCCAGAGGCCTATGAATCTGTTAGTCTTTTCCACCATAGGTCTCCCTCCTCAATTAATTTTCACATTCTTTGGGGGTGTAAATCTGAAAATTTTATCTGGTAGCTCCAGATTGTATTCTATGTTTTTAAAGACAATTCTTACCTTTTCTCCTGAAAAATAATGAAGTAAAAGCTCCTGGACCTCTCCACTACCGAGATTAACGCGCAGGGAGATCCTTTCTACCTGATTGTCCTGATAAGCTGGGAGAAAGTTCATCTCCCAGGAGTGTTCATTCAGGGTTTTAAAGCTTTCAAGTTTCAAGTCCTTCCGCAGATCACCTCTTCCGCTCATAAAACCAAGGGCAAGCTGAGAGGAGAGGGCCTTACCACTGGGATAGACAAAGACCTGATTTTCCTCGGGATAATAGACATAGATGTTTCGGTTGTCGGATATAATTATAAATTTTTCAGGGGTGTAGTATTCCCAGCGGAAAAGACCGGGTTTTTTCATCCAGATCTTTCCAGTGCGGAGCTCCCTGTTCCCATTGGGAAAGAGGGTTTCCTGGGTAAAAGAGCCCCTGAGGGACTGGGTATGGCTGTAAAATTGCTGGACCCTTTGCAGGGCCTCCTCAACAGATTGGGCCTTGAGCCCTTTAAAGGGACTTGCGAGGATGAATAACAGGGCGAGGACGAACACCATCACTTGGACCAAGTATACCCTCCTCTTCCATTTTTTCAACCAGTCTGGCTGCCCGGTTGTATCCGATTCTCAATTTTCTCTGGAGCATGGAAACGGAGATCTTGCCATACTGATAGGCAATCTTTAGGGCCTCCTGGTAAAGCTCATCCTCCAATCCATCGGATGTTAATTTTTCCTCCTCTTCCTCTTCTTCCAGGCCAAGTTCAATCAGGTAATTGGGCTCTCCAGAGGCCTTTAGATATTCCACTACGCTTTTAACCTCCTTCTCTGAGACATAGGGTGCGTGGATTCTCAGGAGGTGTGAACTCCCAGGGGGCATAAAGAGCATATCCCCTGCACCCAAGAGCCTTTCTGCACCCTGAGTGTCAAGAATGGTGCGGGAGTCAACCTTAGAGGTGACCTGAAAGGAGATACGGGCTGGAAAGTTCACCTTGATGAGACCGGTGATTACATCCACTGAAGGTCTCTGGGTGGCTACAATGAGATGGATACCGGCTGCCCTTGCCATCTGAGCAAGCCTGGTAAGGAGGGTTTCTACCTCCTTTGAGGCAACCACCATTAAGTCTGCCAGCTCATCAATGACAACGATAATATAGGGGAGTTTTTCCTCAAACTGCTCATTGTAGGATTCAAGATTTCTTACCGAAAGCTCTTCAAAGAGGGAGTAGCGCCTCTCCATTTCCTGAACAGCCCAGTTCAGGGCCTTGGTTGCTGTTTTGGGCTCAAGCACAACCGGATAGAGTAAATAGGGAATACCATCGTATCCAGATAGCTCAATTCTTTTGGGATCAATCATCAGAAAACGCACCTTTTCTGGGGTAGATTTATAAATAATGCTCAGAATGGTGCTGTGGATAAAGATACTCTTTCCTGACCCCGTGCTTCCGGCAATGAGGAGATGGGGCATTTTTTTGAGGTCCGTTATAACAGGCATCCCAGAGATATCCTTTCCCAGGGCCAGAGTCAAGGGAGAAGAGGACCTCTTGAAGGTCTCATGGTTAAGGATCTCCTTTAGATAGACCCATTCTCTCTGGGGATTGGAGATCTCAATTCCAATAACATTTTTTCCAGGAATAGGTGCCACAATACGCACGCTTTTAGCCGAAAGCCCAAGGGCAAGATCATCTACCAGAGAGAGGATTCGGCTCAGCTTTATTCCTGGAGCTGGTTTAAATTCAAAGACAGTAATCACAGGCCCAGGATTTATCCCCGTTACCTCTCCTTCAATTCCGAATTCCTTTAATTTGGCCTTGAGAAGTAAGGCCCTCTCCTTGAGTTCCTCGGGTTTTATGCGATAACCTGTGGTTATGGCATCCTGCAGAAGTTCTAAGGGAGGGGGTAGCCTGAGCTCCTTTAAAGGAGGTGCTTGGACCTGTGAAAGCAGAGGTTTTTCCTCTTCAGGTGCAGTGAGATCCCCCTTTGGGATATCCCCTTTGCTCTTTTCGTCAGGCCCCTGCCTTGTCTCATTAGTATCAAGCACTGGGCTATCCTGGATAGCTTCTATGCCTTCCTCCTTATCCTCAGCGGTTTTAATAAACTTAAGGAGGTTTTTAAACAGGGGGATTAAGGGGATAAAAAAGAGAACAAAAAATACAAAGAGGACCCCTGGTAACCCAATGAAGGTCTTTAAGGGAATCAGGAGCTCGCCCAGGAGCCCTCCATTCAGGGGGAACCTATCTAAGAGAAGCTGACCCTTTATGTTTATGAGGTCATAAAGTAATGAAAGACCGAGGTGAAGGGCAAGGAAGAGACTCAAAATAAAGAGGAGATGAAGTCTGGTAAGGGGAAACAAAAGGATTATTAAAATAAGAGGGGGAAGGAGGAGAGAGGGAAAACCAAAGATGAAGAAAAGGAAAGAGGAGATGTAGGCTCCCAGAAATCCCCCATAATTTTTTACTTCCTTTTCTCCTAACACACCTACTCCGGGATCCAAGGGATGGAAGGTATAAAGGGAGACTGACAAAAAGAGAAGAAGGCCCAGAAATAAAATGCGGATAAATAATTTTCTAATGTCTTGCATACTTTTAACTTTAATCTAAAATGAAATAAAATGAAGACCAGGAGGTGAGAGTTATGGGGCTCAAGGGATTCCAGCAAAGATGGCAGAATATCAGCTTAGCCAAGAAAGTGGGAGTTGGGATTGTTTTGCTTTTCGTCTTTGTCTTTTCAACCTCAGGGCTTCTTTATTTGGTTCAACAGAACCTTGACAAAAGTTTAAATTTACAGAGAGAAAAGATTAATCAGGCTATCTCTGAGTTGCAGGACATTAGAGCCGGCCATATTCGCTGGAAGGTAAATCTTCTCACGGCTATTTTAAATGAAAATTACACAGAGATAACCCCTGATAGGACCTTTCAGAGACTTACCAAGTTTAAGACCTTTAATTCCTACACAGTGGATTCAAAGGTCTGGATGGTTTTAGAGGAAGATTCTAAGAGAATAAATGAGCTTGTTGAAAAAATGCGCACCTCTAAGACTTCTGAAGAGCTCTTTTTATACTATAACCAATTTCAGGAGCCCTCCAAGAGATTCCTCTGGGAAGGGCTTGAAAAGATTATTGAGGAGTACAAAAAATTTGAGGGCCTGGAAAGGCAGAATCTCTTGAAGAAAAAGCAGATTTTTCAGATCATCTATGGGGTCTTTGTACTGGTTACCCTTGGAGTTGTGGTCTTTGGGGCCTATTTTATTGGGAAGCGGCTCAGGGAAGAGTTCGCCAAGGCCCTTTCTGCCAGCCGGACCATTGCCCAGGGTAATTTCCGCATGGATCTGGATATCAGTCGTAGAGATGAAGTGGGGGTGATCTTTAAGGCCCTGGATGAGATCAAAAGCTCCTTCAATGAAGTTATTTTATCCACCCAGGAGATCTGTAATGAAATGGAGCCCCTTGTCAAGGGTTTTAAAAACCTCGGAGAGAGTGCCAAGGTAAAGAGTCAGGAGATGGAGTTAAAGATGGACAGGGTTCTGGAAAATATGCAAAGGGTTCTTGAAAACTTAGAGGGGCAGAAAACAACCCTCGGACAGATCAGAATTGCCATAGAAGAGATAAGTAAGAATGTGGGACAGACCTCAAGTTCGGCCCAGCTTGCCATGGAAAGGGCCTTAAAGACCCAGGAACTGATAAATACCCTTCAGGTAGCCTCCCGGGAAATTGAGGGAATCGTGCAATTTATAAGGGATATTGCAGAGCAGACCAATCTCCTTGCCCTTAACGCCTCTATTGAGGCCGCCCGAGCGGGAGAGGCCGGCAAGGGCTTTGCGGTAGTGGCTAATGAGGTCAAAGAACTTGCCAGACAGACCGATCAGGCTGGAGTTGACATAACCCAGAAAATAAAGGACATTCAGGATCTCCATCAGGCTATTATTAATGCAGTCAATACCATGGTTGAGGTCTTTGAAGAGGTGAAGGATCTCTCAGGAGTTGTGGCCTCAGCCGTTGAGGAACAGAGCATTGCCCTTGCAGACATAGAACAGCATGCTGAGGAAAATAAAAATCTTGCAGTCTATACCGCAGACTCCCTTGAAGACATTGAAAGGAGTTTCAAAGAAATAGAAGAGGACATTACCAAAAATGTCTCCTTTGCCTTGACCTTAGAGGAATTTTCAAAGAGGCTTCTTTCTACCATCAGTCATTTCCTTACCTATCAGGTGGATAGAAGGAGATTTAGCCGGATTAAGTATTTTGAAGAGGTATCTTTTATCCATCAAGGAAAAAGGTATCAAGCCACCTTGAAAGACCTTTCCTTTGGGGGTTTTTATCTCTATGCTGATTTTAAACCCCTGCCTGAAGAGCGGATAGAGTTGATCTTTAAGACCGAGTTTTCTGATATCCAGGCTGAGGCCAAGGTCTTAAGGATTGATTCAGAAGGCTTTGCCGGTGAAATTCTCAAGGTAAGTGAAGAAGGCCTTGAGAAACTTCGCCGTCTCTTAAGAAGGTATTATTCAGAAGAAAAAGTGGAAAAGGAACTTGAGAAGTGTTTAAACGGAATCGTGCAGGCAAAATAAAAATTCACCAGAGCGGAGAATTTCTCTACAGAGGGAGCTGGATTTGAAGATTTTAAAATTTATGTTATTTATTTTAAATCAGGAAGATTTAAAAGGTTATAAATTGGCATAAAATTTGTAATAAAAGGGTGCTTTTTAAAAATCAAAGGGGGTGAGAGTATGAAGCTTGATCCAACCACGATGAAGGATTACGAAATAGCCTATGCTGCGGAGAAGAACATGAAAACCGTCTATCAGCTCGGGGAGGAGATGGGTCTAACCAAGGAGGAGCTTCTCCCCTATGGGCACTATGTGGCCAAGATTGATTACAAGAAGGTCCTTGAAAGGCTTAAAGATAGACCCAATGGGAAATACATTAATGTGACGGCCATTACCCCGACACCTCTTGGTGAGGGGAAAACGACCACCCTTATTGGTCTTGTGCAGGGGCTTGGCAAGCGTGGTCAGAATGTGATTGGCTGTATCAGACAGCCCTCGGGTGGTCCAACCTTTAACATCAAGGGCTCAGCCGCGGGGGGTGGGCTTGCTCAGGTTATACCTCTGGATAAGTTTTCTCTTGGTCTTACTGGAGACATTAATGCGGTTATGAATGCCCACAATCTGGCTATGGTTGCCCTTACCTCAAGGATGCAGCATGAGGCCAATTATGACGATGAAACCCTTGCCAAAAAGGGGTTAAAAAGACTGAATATTGATCCCAAGAGAGTGGAGATGGGCTGGGTAATAGACTTTTGTGCCCAGGCCTTAAGACACATTGTGATCGGCCTTGGCGGAAAAAATGATGGCTATCCCATGGAGTCCAAGTTCTGGATTGCGGTTGCCTCTGAGGTTATGGCTATCCTTGCTGTGGCAAGGGACCTTAAGGACCTAAGAGAGAGAATTGGCAGGATTGTGGTTGCCTTTGACAAGTTTGGCAATCCTGTAACCACAGAGGACCTGGAGGTGGCAGGAGCCATGACCGCCTGGATGGTTGAGGCCATAAATCCTAATCTTATGCAGACTATTGAGGGACAGCCTGTGCTTGTCCATGCAGGTCCCTTTGCCAACATTGCCATTGGTCAGAATTCCATCATTGAGGACTATGTGGCCCTTAAGCTGGGAGATTATGTGGTAACTGAGTCTGGTTTTGCGGCAGATATTGGTTTTGAAAAGTTCTGGAACATAAAGTGCAGGCTCTCTGGTCTTGTGCCCAATGTCTCGGTAGTTGTGGCTACCATTAGAGCCCTTAAGTGCCACGGTGGAGCCCCTATTCCCAGACCAGGTCAGCCCATACCCAAGGAGTATCTTGAGGAAAACTTAGAGTGGGTAGAAAAGGGCTGTGCTAACCTGCTTCACTGCGTAAATATTGTCAAAAAGAGCGGGGCCATCCCTGTGGTTTGTATAAACAAGTTTTATGCGGACACCGAAAATGAGGTAAAACTTGTAAAAAGAATTTGTGAAGAGGCTGGAGTGAGGGTGGCTTATTCGGATCACTGGCTCAAGGGAGGAGAGGGGGCCGTTGAACTTGCCGATGCGGTTATGGATGCCTGTAGAGAGACCCCCCAGTTTAGGTTCCTCTACGAGCTTGACGAGCCCATTAAAAGCCGGATTGAAAAGATTGCTACAGAGGTCTATGGAGCCGATGGAGTGATCTATCTCCCTGCAGCTGAAGAGAAGATCAAGATGCTTGAGGCCAATGCCGAGCTGAGGAAACTTCCCATTTGTATGGTTAAGACCCATCTATCCCTTTCCGATGACCCCTCCAAGAAGGGCGTGCCCAAGGGCTGGACTCTGAGGATAAGAGATGTGCTTCTCTTTAGAGGGTCTGGTTTTATTGTGCCTGTTGCGGGAGATATAAACCTTATGCCAGGAACCGCTTCAGATCCTGCCTATAGAAGAATTGATGTGGATGTAGAAACAGGAAAGGTGAAGGGGCTTTTCTAAGCTATTTGATTTTATGTTTTTTTAGCTTGCGAGCTTTGAATAACCCAATACTTTAAAAGGGGAGGAAAAAATGGGGGGAAAGATAATTGATGGAAAGCTTGTGGCTGAAAAGATAAGGCAGGGCATAAAAAGGGAGGTTGAAGAGCTCAAGGCTAAAGGGATAGTCCCCGGTCTTGTTACCATTCTTGTAGGGGAAAATCCTGCCTCTGTCTCCTATGTCACAGCCAAGCAGAAAACCGCTCATGACCTGGGATTTTACTCGGTTCAGGAGAATCTTCCTGAAAAGGTCTCAGAAGAGGAACTTTTAAAGATGATAGAAAAATACAATCAGGACCCGAAGATTCACGGGATCCTTGTTCAGCTACCCCTTCCCAAACACATCAATGAAAAGAGGGTGCTCTATGCCATTGATCCAAGAAAGGATGTAGATGGATTCCACCCGGTTAATGTGGGTAAACTGGTTATTGGAGAACCCTGCTTTATCCCCTGCACACCCTACGGGGTGCTCATGCTTCTTGCGGAGACCGGTGTTCCTGTGGATGGGGCTGATGTGGTGGTTGTGGGAAGGAGTAATATCGTTGGGAAGCCCGTTGCTATTTTGCTTATGCAGAAGAGAAAACCCGTGGGGAATGCCACGGTTACTATCTGCCATACGGGAACAAAAAACATGGCTGAACATACCAGAAGGGCCGATATTTTGATTGTGGCAGCCGGTGTGCCCAAGTTTGTTACCGCTGACATGGTAAAAGAAGGGGTCGTGGTGATTGATGTGGGAGTGAACCGAATCGGGACCACCCCTGAGGGTAAGGCCAAACTATGCGGAGATGTTGACTTTGAGGCTGTAAAGGAAAAGGCCAGTTTTATTACCCCTGTCCCCGGAGGAGTCGGTCCCATGACCATTACCATGCTTATGAAAAATACCCTTGAGTCTGCCAAGATGTGGGCCGGGCTCCCCAGTGAGGTGGCTTAGTGAGTAAATTCACAAGAGCTTTAGTTATTGCAACTTTAAAATTATTATAAAGTTATAAAGATTTATCAGGAGGTGCCTTTATGATAGATGAGAGAGCAAGGTTTGGTAAGGGGAGGCCCGGGGTCCAGACAAAGACTGCAGAGGAGCTTTATAGCAAACTAAAGGAGGATGTGCTTACAGCCCCTAAGAGGGTTGAAAGAAGGGGGACTCTTCCCTGTGCCTTTGGAAAAGGGGGGACCTGTTGCAGGGTTTGCAATATGGGGCCTTGTCAGGTGGTGGAAGGTGTTGAGGAGTTAAGGGGTGTTTGCGGGGCTTCAGCTGCAACGGTTGTTGCCAGAAACTTTGCCAGAATGGTTGCCGCAGGGACCTCTGCTCACTCCGATCATGGGCGTCATGTAGCCAGGGCCTTTTACGAGACGGTGCATGGAGAGGTTCCCTTTGAGGTAAGAGACAAGAGAAAACTGAGGGTAGTTGCCCAGGCCTTCGGGGTAGATCCAGGACTCCCCGAGGAAGAGATGCTCAAGCGTCTGGCCGATGAGGCTCAAAAGATCTTTTCTCAGCAGGAAGGAGAGATTATCCTTACTCATCGGGCCCCCAAACCTCTTCTTGAAAAGTGGAGGCAATACGGGGTTGTTCCCCGGGGAGTAGATAGAGAGGTTGTTGAGCTTACCCATCGCACAACTATCGGCGTGGATCAGGACTATAAAAATATCCTTATGGGTGCGGCAAGATGCTCCCTTGCAGATGGCTGGGGCGGAAGCATGCTTGCTACAGAGCTTCAGGACTTACTTCTTGGGAATCCCCAGCCCATAAGGGCCAAGGTAAATATTGGTCTTGGGGTTCTAAAACCGGATCATGTAAATGTGGCTGTGCACGGGCACGACCCTCTTCTTGCTGATGCCCTGGCTCAGGCAAGTTATGATCCTGAGATTGTGGCCGAGGCGAAAAAGGTGGGTGCCAAGGGAATAAATCTGTCTGGAATTTGCTGTACTGGAAATGAGGTTCTCATGCGTAAAGGCATCCCTATTGCAGGATCCTTTGTTCAACAAGAGGTTGCCATTGCAACAGGTGCCCTTGAGGCCGTGGTAGTGGATGTGCAGTGCATTATGCAAAATGTGGTTGAGATTGCCAGACACTTCCACACCGCTGTTATTACCACAAGCCCCATTGCTATGATGGAGGGGGCAACCCATATCCCCTTTGACGAAAAAAGGGCCCTTGAGGTTGCCAAGGAGATCCTGAGAACAGCCATTGCAAGATTTCCCCAGAGGGATCCCTCCAAGGTGAACATTCCGGATGAGAGTGTGGATATTGTAGCTGGTTTCAGCCATGAGGCCATTATGTATATCTTAGGTGGAAGGTTCAGGGCAAGTTATAAGCCCCTGAATGAGAACATTATCAATGGGAAGATCCTTGGAGTTGCAGCGATTGTGGGATGCGATCAATACAGGGTGAGTGAACCCATTCAGGTTGAGCTTGCCAAAGAGCTTATTGCCAATAATGTGCTTGTTCTGGCCACAGGTTGTTCTGCCACCAATATGGCCATAGCAGGGCTTCTATCTCCAGAGGCAGCCAAGCTTGCTGGCCCAGGGCTCAGAGAGGTCCTTGAGGCCGTGGGGTGCCCACCTGTTCTTCACATGGGGGCCTGTGTGGATAACTCAAGGCTCCTTGTTGCTGCAACTGAGATGGTTCACACAGGAGGCCTTGGAGAGGATATTTATCAGATTCCAGCAGTAGGGTGTGCTCCTCAGTGGATGAGTGAAAAGGCTGTAGCCATTGGAATGTATTTTGTGGTATCCGGTGTCCAGGTGGTCTTCGGACCGGACTTTCCCACCCTTGGGAGTAAGACGGTTACGGATTTTCTCTTTTACGAGATTGAGAAATACTTTGGAGGATCCTGGAGGGTTGCAAGAACCGCCAATGAGTTTGCCAACATTATGATAGATAGAATTAACTATGGAAGAAAGAATCTTGGAATTGACAAACCCAAGCCCAGAGTGCTTTTTGATATGGCTATGAGAAGGGCCCTTGAGGGTCCAAGGTATGTGCCTGTTTTCCACGGGCTTGGATGCTTTGGCTCCCATGAAAAGCTTTCTTTGGAAGAAAAAACAGCCTAAGGGGGAAGCGCAGGAGATGAAGACTTCTAAAGGACAGGTCTTGGTTGTTGGGGGAGGGATTGCAGGGATTCAGAGTGCCTTAGATCTGGCAGATCTGGGATATTATGTCTATTTAGTGGAGAAAAAGGCAAGTATTGGTGGGGTGATGGCCCAGCTTGACAAGACCTTCCCCACCAATGACTGCAGTATCTGAATCCTTGCCCCTAAGATGGTGGAGGCCGGGCGGTCTCCCAATATAGAAATCCTGACCCTGACAGAGGTGCTTGAGGTAAAGGGAAAGGCTGGTGACTTCAGGGTAAAGCTGAAAATCAATCCCCGTTACATAGATCCCGATAAATGCACCGCCTGTGGTGAGTGTATGAAGTATTGTCCAAGGCTTGCCATTGATACCTATAATGAGAATCTGACCTTTACCCGGGCTGCTCGTATTGATTTTCCCCAGGCGGTTCCCACCAAGTATTACCTTGATCCCGAGGTATGTTTACGCTTGAATCACGAGACCTGTCAGCTCTGTGCCAATGTATGTGGTCCCAAGGCTATTAATTTTGACCAGAAACCTGAGGTCAAAGAGGTGCAGGTAGGAGCCATTCTTCTGGCCCCAGGGTTTGGAAAGGTGCCTCTTAAGGCCTTAGAAAAATTTGGGTATGGGAGATTTAGCGATGTAGTGCATAGTCTTGAGATGGAGAGACTGACCTGTGTGGCAGGTCCAACCGAGGGAGAGGTTATTAGGCCCTCGGATTTCAGGCATCCCAAAAGGATTGCCTATATTCAATGTGTGGGCTCAAGGGACCTTACCTGTGGACAGCCCTATTGTTCAAGTGTCTGCTGCATGTATGCGGTGAAACAGGCCTCTGTCATAAAAGAGCATGAGCCCCAGGCGGAGATAACCCTTTTCTTCATGGATGTCAGAACCCAGGGAAAGGGTTTTGATGAAAGTTTTAGGGGAGCCCTTGATAAATATGGATTCAGGGTGGTTAGGGCCCGTCCTGGAAAGGTTGACAGGGTTGATGGAAGACTGGCCTTAAATTATGTGGATGAAGCAGGAGAGGTCAAAAGGGAATACTTTGACCTTATTGTGCTCTCCCTTGGCCTGGGAGCCCCTGAAGATGCTGAAAAGCTCTCCAGAATTTTTGGTATAGAGCTGAATGAATTCAGGTTTGCCCAGACAGGCTATCTCAACCCCCTTGAAACCTCAAGACCTGGAATTTATGTAACTGGGGCCTTTCAGGGTCCAAAGGATATTCCAGAGAGTGTGGTTCAGGCCTCAGGTGGGGCTGCCCTTGCCTCGGAGCTACTGCGCGAGGGTAGATGGTCCTCAACAGTGGTTAAGGAATATCCACCCGAAGATGTAGAGCTTATGAGTGATGAGCCGAGGATTGGGGTCTTTGTCTGTCACTGCGGGGTGAATATTGCCGGGGTAGTAGATGTAAAGGCGGTCAGGGATTATGCCAGGACACTGCCTAATGTGGTGCTTTCAGAAAATGTGGTCTATGCCTGTGCTCAGGATTCTCTTGTTCAGCTGGTTGATAAGATCAAGAGATACCGCCTCAATCGTATTGTCATGTCAGCTTGCACCCCAAGGACCCATGAGCCTCTCTTTCAGGATACCCTGAGGGAGGCAGGGCTCAATCTGGCTCTCATAGAGATGGCCAATATAAGAGATCAGTGTGCCTGGGTGCATCCTGATAATCCCGAGAAGGCAACGGAGAAGGCCAAGGACCTTGTGAGAATGGCTGTAGCCAAGGCAAGGAGACTGAAGCCCCTTGAGCTTCAAAGGGTGAGAGTTACCCCTTCGGCCTTGGTGATTGGGGCCGGGGTTTCGGGTATGACCTCAGCCCTGAGCTTGGCTGACCAGGGGTTTGAGGTCTATTTAGTTGAGAGGGAAAGGGAACTTGGAGGAAACCTGAGAAGATTAAAGAACTTGATTACCGGAGATGATCCACAGGTCTATTTAAAGGACCTGATTGACAAGGTAAAGGGCCACCCCAAGATCAAGCTCTTTACTCAGGCTGAAGTGGAGAATATTTCAGGCTATATCGGGAACTACACCACAACACTCAGGACTTCGGAGGGTTCGGAAATTCTCAATCACGGGGTAGTTGTTGTAGCCACCGGGGGAAGGGAATACAGGCCAAAGGGCTATCCCTTAGATGGAGAAAGGGTAATTACCCAGCTTGAGCTTGAAGAGAGGCTTGCCAAGAAAAAAGGTAAGGGTTTCCCCAAGAAGGTGGTGATGATTCAGTGTGCCGGGTCTCGTGGTGAGGAGCTCAAACACTGCAGTAAGGTCTGCTGTATTCAGGCCCTTAAAAACGCACTCAGGATTAAGGAGATCAGTCCAGAAACAGAGGTCTATATCCTTTATATGGATATGCGGGCCTATGGCTTCTATGAAAAGTATTATCTTTCCGCCAGAAAGAGGGGTATAAAATTTATAAGATTTCCCGCTGAGAAAAGACCTCGGGTTGAGGTAAAGAACAGGAAGGCCCTGATAAAGGTCTGGGATACCCTTTTGAACGAGGAGCTTGAGCTCAAGGCAGATCTCTGCGTGCTATCTGTGGGTATTACAGCAACCGAAGATAACAACATTGCCAGCATCCTTAAATTACCTGTAAATGATGAAGGTTTTATTATGGAGGCCCATGTAAAGTTAAGACCTGTTGAGACAGCAACCGATGGGGTGTATCTGGTGGGTCTTGCCCATAGTCCTCAGCTCTTGAGTGAGGTGATAGCCCAGGCTAAGGCTGGAGCAGGAAAGGCAGCTATTCCCCTTGCCAAGGGCTTTGTGGAGGTGCCTCCAATTGTGGCAGATGTTAATGAGGCCAAGTGTATCGGCTGTGCTATTTGTGCCGAGGTCTGTCCCTTTACAGCCATCGAGATGGTTAAGGTGGATAAGAGGAGAAAGGCAAGGGTCATTAAGGCAGCCTGTAAGGGATGTGGAATATGTGCCTCCCATTGTCCGGTCTTTGCCATAGATGTGGGCGGATTCACTGGAGATGCCATCCTTGAGCAATTAAGAGGATTTAAGATAGAGGAAAAAGGGGAAGAAGAAGAAAAAGAAGCCAAGGTGGGAGGAGCTTAGAGATGGATTTTGAACCCAAGATACTCAGCTTTATGTGTCACTGGTGATGCTACGCAGCTGCTGATGCGGCCGGTGTGGCTCGCCAGAACTATCCACCCTATCACAGGGTGATAAGGGTTATGTGTAGCGGAAGGGTAGATCCTCTCTTTGTTATTGAGGCCTTCAGGAATGGGGCGGATGCTGTTATGGTTGGAGGATGTAAGCTTGGGGAGTGTAAATACCTGGAAGGGAATTTTCAGGCCCTGATTATGGCAGAGATGGTGAGAAACCTCCTGAGATTAATCGGGATAAGAGAGGAGAGGTTTACCCTTGAGTGGGTGTCCTCAGCTGAACCAGCCAGACTCGTTGAAGATATGAAAAAGTTTATGCTTAAGGTTAAGGACCTGGGCCCCCTTGGCTCAGCTGAAGGCCTAAGCAGAGAGGACCTTAAGTTTTATCTTGACTCGGCTATTTTGGTCTGTCAGAACATGCAGGTTCGCACAACTTATGGTAATATTGCCAAGGAGATTAAAAAGATGCAGGATTTCTCCTTGGATTTAATGAAACAGAAGGTTGAGGAGAAGCTTCTTCCCCAGTTAAAGACAAGACTTTATGAGATTGAGGTCAAGGCCCTTATTCAGGATGGACCAAAGAGCCTTGATTTTCTGGCAAGCAAAACCAGGGCCTCTGTTGAGGAGCTAAATCCAATTCTTTCCAAACTTGTGAAGAGCTGAGGAGGAGAAAGCCTTGATAACGATAAGTGTAAGTGAAGGTGAGGTCAAGGGCTTTGTGGGGAAGGTCGTTGCAAGTTTTGATCAGTGCTTTAGATGTGGAGCCTGTTCAGGGATTTGTCCTGTAAAAAAGACCACCAAGGTCTTTGATCCCAGAAAGATTGTGCATCTTCTTTTGCTGGGATTTATGGATAGGGTCCTGAATGAGCTCCTCTGGTATTGTTCGCAGTGTGGGTCCTGTGTGCCTGTATGCCCTATGGATGTTAAGCCCAAAGAAGTCATCCGGGCCCTTAGAGAATATGCCTTAGAAAAGGGGATTTTTGATCAGGAGAGGCTCTTTGAGTTAGGGGTTTTTGCCCGGGTCAATCCACAGAAGTGTATTGTCTGTCTCACCTGTGTGCGGACCTGTCCTTTTTCAGCCGCAGCTATCGGGGAGACCGGGGTTGCCCAGATAGACCCATCTAAATGCAGGGCCTGTGGAATCTGTGTTAAAGAGTGTCCTGCCAGAGCTATTGAGCTCAAGGCTAAACCTGAATTTCTGGAGGTACGGGCTGAATGAAGAATTCCTTTAAGATAACCATTCTCTGCTGTAATTATACCAATTTAGCCGAGAGGGAGGATCTATCTTCTCTTCTGGGGAAGGTTGAGATCAAAAGGTATCCCTGCTCCGGGCATATAGAGATTACCGATATGTTAAGGGCCTTTAGAGAAGGTGCAAAGGCGGTTATGGTTGCTGGATGCAGTAAGGGAACCTGTCACAATCAAAAGGGAAGTGAGAGGGCTGAAAAGCGGGTTCTTGGGGCCAAAAAGATTTTGGAAGAAATCGGTATTGAACCTGAGAGGATTGAGATGTTCTATGTCTCAAGGCTTGATAGCGGAGACTTTGTGGAAAAGGCCAAGACCTTTTACCAGAGGGTCTTAAATCTTGAGCTAAAGGAGAGGGCTCAATGATCATCGCAGAGAGAAGGCCCATACCTGAGATCTTGCAAAATATTGAGGGGGCTGAGCGCGTTCTTGTGCTCGGTTGTCGTGGTTGTGTTGCCGTATGTTCAGCCGGAGGCGATAGGGAGGTTGCTATCCTGGCTGAGGCCTTAAGGCTTGCAAGAAGCCTTAAAGGAGAACCCATTGAGGTCCTTGAGGCGACCTTTATCCGGCAGTGTGATCCTGAGTATCTTGAACCATTAAAGAATTATAGCGGTGAGGTTTCTGCTGTAGTGAGTCTTGCCTGTGGAGTGGGAGTTAATCTGATTGCAGACCTTTATCCTGAGCTTCGGGTTTATCCTGGTGTAGATACAAGTTTTTATGGAGCTAATCCTGCCCTTGGAGAGTGGGTTGAGAAGTGCCGGGGCTGTGGGGACTGCATCATTGATAAGACCGCAGGGCTCTGTCCTATCGCTAGATGTGCTAAAAACCTGCTCAATGGTCCCTGTGGAGGCTCACAGGGGGGAAGGTGCGAGGTCAGAAAGGAGATGCCCTGTATCTGGCATGAGATCGTGGAGAGACTCAAAACAAGGGGAGAGCTTGAGAGGCTGATGGATATCTGGGATGCCAAGGACTGGAGACCAGCAGGTGGAGATGGCCTGAGAGTGAGGACAAGAGAAGACCTTAGACTCAATGGAGGGAAGTAGCCTTGGAGAGGAAAAGTCACCTTGAGAACCTGCTTTCTGCAGGAAAATTTGTGGTTACAGCCGAAATTGGTCCTCCCAGAAATGCCGATGCTGAGGTTATAAAGAAAAAGGCCCGCCTGCTTAAGGGTTTTGTAGATGCGGTAAATATCACGGACTGTCAGACTGCTGTAGTAAGGGTCTCAAGCCTTGCTTCGGCAGTTTTGGTCTTGAGTGAGGGGCTGGAACCTGTTCTGCAGATGACCTGCAGAGATAGAAACAGGATTGGTATTCAGGCAGACCTTCTTGGGGCAAGTGCCTTAGGAATTAAAAATCTCCTTTGTTTGACAGGGGATCACCCCAAGTTTGGGAATCACCCTCAGGCCAAGCCTGTTTTTGACCTTGATTCTATTCAACTGCTTAAGCTTGCAAAGGGCCTCAATGAGGGAAGGTTTGAAAATGGCGAGGAGATAAAGGGATTGAGCCCTTATTTTTTCCTCGGTGCAGCTGAGAACCCCTTTGCAGAACCCTTTGACTTTAGGCCCCTTAGATTAGTCAAAAAAGCCAGGGCCGGGGCCAGGTTTTTTCAGACCCAGATTATTTACAATGTGGAGAAATTCAGAAAATTTATGGAAAGGCTGAAGGATTTTAACCTCAATGGAGAGGTCTATGTCCTTGCAGGGATCACCCCTCCCAAGTCCCTCGGGATGGCCAAATATATGAAATACAATGTGCCAGGGCTTGAGGTGCCTGATGAGATCATAAAAAGGCTTGAATCTGCCAAGGATAAAAAGGAAGAGGGGATTCAGATTGCCGTAGATATTATCCAGCAGGTAAGGGAGATCCCCGGGGTAAAGGGGGTTCACATTATGGCCATTGAGTGGGAGGAGGCTGTGCCAGAGATAGTGAAAAGGGCCGGTCTTGCTCCGAGAGAGGCTATAGTAGAGATTCAACCTCCCTTTGTGGTGGAAAGGGTGGTTGAGAAGGTTGTGGAAAAACCCGTTGAGGTGATCGTGGAAAGGGTCGTGGAAAAACCGGTTGAAGTAATAGTGGAGAAGATCATTGAAAAAGAAATACCTCTGGAGGGAGAAATGGCAGTAGAGAGGATTGGTGCTTTGATTGAGATCCTGTCAGACCTTAAGGCAAGCCTTAAGAATCTGAGGTCCGGTATGGAGTCCTTAGAGGAGGGGATTGCAAGACTTGAGGAAGAGTTCCTCGGCAAGAGGGAGCCCCGTCCCGTGGTGAAAGAGATACCGAGACCAAGGGTTGAGGTAAAAGCCGAGGTCAAACCTGAGGTAAAGGCTGAGCCAGAGATAAAGGTTGAGGTAAAACCCGAGATTAAACCCGA
>CAYTDX010000008.1:0-4899 GCA_964436655.1 uncultured Caldimicrobium sp. | reverse complement strand
AAACCCGAGATTAAACCCGAAGTTAAGCCGGAGGAAAAGATAGAGGTTAAGGCTGAGGTAAAACCCGAGGTCAAACCTGAGGTCAAACCCGAGGAAAAGCCTGAGGTAAAACCTGAGGCCAAACCTGAAGTCAGGCCTGAAGTAAGAGCTGAGGCCAAACCTGAAGTCAGGCCTGAAGCAAGGCCTGAGGAAAAGCCAGAGCCAAAGGCTGAGGTAAAACCAGAGGTTAAGGCTGAGATCAAGGTTTCTGAGGTCAAAGTTGGAGGCCTCAAGGGGGCCTATAGACCTCTTTCTGAGAGGGCTTCCAGGATTTCCCAGGACCTTTATTTAGAAAGGTCTACTGGTGAGATCAGAGAGGTTCAGATAGGGAAAGGAGAGAAGGCCTTTAAGGTTGGAGGCATCTCCGGAATTAACTTCCACCTCTTTGAAGGGGAGATGAAAAATGGTCTTAAGATTGCCTTTGAGGTCCTTGATGTCAAGCCAGAGGACTGGCCAGAGCATCTTTCTAAGTATTACAGCGATGTCTATCACGATCCAGGTCTTTGGGCCAAAAAATGTGTGGAAGAATTTGGGGCAGAGGCCATCTGTCTTTATCTCTTAGGAACAGATCCAAATTTCATGAATCTACCGGCTGAGCATGCCAAAAAGGTGGCTGAAAAGGTAGCCTCTTCCGTAGATGTGCCTTTAATTATCTGGGGATCAGGAAATGCCGAGAAGGATGTAGAGGTTTTGAGGGATGTAGCTGATGTGGTTGGAGACAGGGGAGCGGTAATTGGTCCGGTTGTTGAGGCTAATCACCGGACCTTAGCTGCCGTTGCCATGGGCTATAGTATTCCAGTGATTGCCTCAAGCCCTATTGATGTAAATCTTGCCAAGCAGTTAAACATCCTCCTTGAGAATATGGGCCTTGCCCTGGATAAGATACTTATGGATCCCTCTATTGGTGCCCTTGGATATGGCCTTGAATATACCTATTCCGTTATGGAAAGGATAAGGCTTGCGGCCCTTTTTGCCCAGGATGCTAAACTTCAGGTCCCCTTCATCTGTAGTATCGGAAAGGAGGTCTGGAAGACCAAGGAGGCGGGCCTTCCTACAGATGATCTCATGGGAGAAGCAGAATCAAGAGGGGTTCTCATGGAGGCCCTGACCGGGGTTACCCTTGCCCTTGCAGGGGGTGATCTTCTCATTATGAGACATCCAAAGGCTGTTCAGCTCTGTAAGGAGCTCTTTAGAGGATTAAGTTTAAGTTAAAAAAGGGGGTTGAGTTTATGTCAAAAATTATAGCTTCGGCTGCTATAAGAGGGGCCCATAAGATCCTGGAGAGGGCCTTTGAGAAGTATGAAGAGGCGGTAAAAAAATTTGGTAAAGAAGCGGAGATTGGATTCCCCAACACCGCTTACTATTTGCCTATAATTTATGCCATGCTTGGATATCCTGTCAAGAGACTGGGAGACTGTGAAGAGGTTTTGCAGGAGGCCAAAAGGTTGTTGCCCGAGATTCCTTCTGAAAAGACCTGGCTTCCCTATCTCGGGCCAGCCCTTGATGCCGGTATGGCCACCTTTTTTGCAGAGGAGATCCTTGAGGCCATTAAGTATCTGGAAGATCCAAATATCTATACCAAGACCGAAGAGCCCCTGGAGAATAATATCTGGCTTGGGGCAGCAGATGATGTTATCTTCCGTAAGAGAGGAGTTGAATTTGTGGATGGGACAGCCCCTGGTTTTGCAGCCATCTTAGGGGCCCCTCCAGATAAAGAAACTGCCCAGAGGATTGCTCAGGAGCTCCTGGAAAAGAACCTCTATGTCTTTATGCATGATCAGACCAATGGGGTCTATATGCCCTATTTGCTTAAGGAGGCAGGGGTTCAGCTTGGCTGGCCCACGCGTTTGATTCCCTTTGGTCCGGATTATACCTCTGTGGTTTTTGCCATAGGTTTTGCCTGCAGGGTGGCTATGTCCTTTGGTGGTATCAAGCCTGGAGATTATCTTGGCAACCTCCTTTATAATAAGGATAGAACCTTTGCCTTTGCCATCACCTTCGGTCCGGTCTCAGATGAATGGTATGCCAATGGAGCTGGAGCCATTAACTGGGGGTTCCCGGTCATCTCAGACTGGGATATACCGGAGATAAAGCCCTTTGGAGTCTGCACCTATGAACATGTGGTCTCTAAGGTGCCCCATTCCGAGATTGTGGACAGAGCGGTTGAGGTAAGAGGTCTAAAGGTAACGGCGGTTAAACTGGATATACCCGTTTCTTACGCCCCGGCCTTTGAAGGGGAAAGGGTGAGAAAGGATGATCTCTATTTAGAGTGTGGTGGAGGAAGGTCCCCTGCAGTGGAGCTTTTACTTACGGGTTCCTTAGAAGAGGTTGAGGATGGAAAGATTGAGGTGATAGGTCCGGAGATAAGTGATGTGGAGAAGCTCGGAATCAAAGGGCCCCCTTATGTGCTCCCCTTTGCGGTAGTGGTAAAGGTTGCTGGTGTTAACATGCAAGAGGATTTTGAGGCCATTCTGGAAAGACAGTTCCATCATTTAGTAAACTACGCCCAGGGAATCATGCATGTAGGGCAGAGAAATATCATGTGGTTGAGGATCAGTAAACAGGCTGTAGAAAAGGGGTTTCAATTTGTTCATGTTGGACGGATCCTCTATGCTAAACTCAGGCAGGAGTATGGTGCCATTGTAGATAAGTGCCAGGTAACCATTTATACCGTTGAGGATAAGGTAAGGGAGATTCTTGATTTAGCTAAAGAGGTTTATGAAAGAAGGGATGCCAGGCTGGCGGGTCTTACCGATGAAACTGTGGATGTCTTTTACTCCTGCACCCTCTGTCAGAGTTTTGCCCCCAATCATGTCTGTGTAATTACGCCGGAGAGGGTTGGGGCCTGTGGTGCTTATAACTGGCTTGACGGGAAGGCCTGTTATCAGATTAATCCTACGGGTCCAAATCAACCTATCCCCAAGGGGGAGCTGGTGGATGCCACCCTTGGACAATTTACCGGTGTTAACGAGTATGTTAAGCAGGCCTCTCGCGGGGCTGTTGAGAGGGTCAGTCTTTACAGCATCCTTGTTGACCCCATGACAGTATGCGGTTGTATGGAGGGGATTGCGGCCCTTTTACCCTCTATTAATGGCATTATGATAGTAAACAGAGACTACATGGGAATGACCCCTACGGGAATGAAGTTTTCAACTTTGGCGGGTATGGTAGGAGGAGGACAGGTGACCCCTGGTTTTATGGGGGTTTCCAAGCACTATCTCACCTCACCCAAGTTTCTCTCTTCAGAGGGTGGGCTTCTGAGAGTTGTGTGGATGCCTAAGATGCTAAAGGAAGAACTCCGGGATAAGCTTCAAAAAAGGGCTGAAGAACTGGGAGTGCCTGATCTCATAGATAAGATTGCTGATGAAACAGTGGCTACCACTGAGGAAGAGGTAAGGGCCTGGATTGAAAAGGTTGAGCATCCTGTGCTCAAGCTTCCACCCCTGGTATAAAAATTTTGAAGGAGGATATGCGGAATGGGACTTACGGGAATTCAAATCCTTGGAAAACTCCCCAAAAAGAACTGTAAGGAGTGCGGTTTCCCCACCTGTATGGCCTTTGCAATGAAGGTGGCTGCAGGTCAGGCTGAAATTACCGCCTGCCCCTATGTGGATCCCAAGGTCGTAGAGGAAATTGCCGAGGCCACAGCCCCTCCCATAAGAACCGTCAAAATCGGAGGAGGAGATTTTGTCTACTCCTTAGGTGGTGAGACTGTACTTTTCAGGCATGAAAAGCGCTTTGAAAATCCTCCTCTCCTTGGCACTTACATAGATACCTCTATGGAGGATGAGGAGATAAAGAGACGCCTTCAACTTTACAAGACCTTACAATGGGACAGGGTCGGGATCAAACTTCAGCCCGATGTGGTTCTTCTCAAGAGTGAGGGGGCTCCAGAAAAGTTTGAGACTATAGTGAAGAGGGTTAGAGAGGAACTTCCCCATGTGGCCATAATTCTTGCAGGGGATAAGGCCTCCTTAGAAAAGGGGGTCTCTTCCTGCGGAGATTTTAAACCCCTTCTGTATGGGGCAACCAGTCAGAACTTTGACGAAATGGTTGGTCTGGCTGGAGATACCAAGGCCCCTTTAGCCATTGTGGGGAGGTCACTGGATGAACTGACAGAGTTATCAGATAGGGCCCTCCAGAAGGGGCTTAAGGACCTGGTGCTTGATCCGGGTTCCCAGAGTGTCAGGGAACTCTTTGAGGACCTGGTTATTATCCGCCGGTCAGCTATAAAAAAGCGCTATAAACCCTTTGGTTTCCCTGTAATTACCTTCCCCTATAAATACACCGATGATTTTCTCCTTGAGAGTTCAATTGCAGGGCTCCTTGTGGCTAAATATGCCAGTATAATCGTACTTTCAGATCTCAGGGCAGAGAGCCTTTTCAATCTCCTTGTTGAGAGAATGAACATCTTTACAGATCCCCAGAAACCCTTAGTTGTGGAAGAGGGTATTTATCCGGTGAATGGGCCGGATGAGTATTCTCCGGTTATTATCACTTGTAATTTTGCCCTCACCTATTTCATAGTCAATGGTGAGGTTGAGGGAAGCAGGGTTCCCACCTGGCTTTTAATCAAGAATACTGACGGCCTCTCTGTCTTAACCGCCTGGGCAGCCGGTAAATTTGGAGCAGATAGCATTGCCGAGTTTGTCAAGAAATGCGGGATAGAGGGAAAGGTAAAACATCGCAAGATAAGTATTCCTGGGTATCTGGCAGGAATCAAAGGTGAACTTGAAGAGGAGCTACCTGACTGGGAGATTCTCGTTGGTCCAAGGGAGGCCAGTGGTCTCCCAGCCTTTCTTAAGAAGTTGTCAGCCGAATTGAAGGAAACCGCTAAGGCGGCCTAAAAATAAAGAGGAG
>CAYTDX010000007.1:0-30809 GCA_964436655.1 uncultured Caldimicrobium sp. | reverse complement strand
TAAACAAAAAGAGATACTTAATCTTCTCAGAAAACTCAAAAAATAGTGCAGTAAACAATAAAAAGAAGAGAACATAAGAAAAAGAAGTAATTACAAAGCCCTTAAGTAAGGAAGAATGGACAAAATTTATCGCTTGAGTAAAAAAACAGGAGACATTTCCATTACAGTGAAAAAGTAGAAAAAAGGTACAATATAGGTTAACTGATAGATTAATTAAGGAAAGAAGAATAAGTAGCTTTTTTGGATATAAAAGAGATTTTGATTGAAAGAGATAAAAGCCCGTAAGTAAAGCGAGTAAAAGGGAAGTGTGGTAATAAAGGTAAAAAGTCTCTATAGAGGCCATGGGATTAACACTGATAAAGGCATAGGGTAAAATCAAGAGGAAGAAGAGAAAGAGGCTCGAAATTAAACTTTTCGGCTGGCCTTTTAGGAATTCCAAGAATTCCTTGCGGTTAAACCATATTGTGAGGATAAAAGCAAGGATTAAGAGGGTAGAGCCCCCCCAATAGAGGGTTTTTGCCTTTTTAAAGAAAAGATCCAAGGATATTAGAACCAGGCCAAAGATAAATAAGAAAGTGTTCATCACAAATCTCTTTGCAAGAATCTGAGGGGAAAATTTAACATAGGAATGGAATTTTTCCAGAGACGGAAACCAGGGAAAATTTCTAAGGAAATCTTAACCTATCAAGTAGTACTTAAAGAATAATAAACTAAAATGAAAACTTTGTAAAATTATGGTTCTTTTAAAATTTCTGGTAGCCGTGGCCCGTAGGTTGCGTACTTTCAGTCTGTTTATTAGGTTTTTTTCGCAAGACCTAAAGGTCTTGCGGCTACCAAATCTATGACTATTGATTTTTGGATTTGTGGTAGCCGAAAGCTTCAGCTTGCGTCAGATTTTAAGGATTTTTTTGAAAATATACGCAGGCTAAAGCCTGCGGCTACCACTTATCATAGCCCTTTTACCTTGACTTTTAAGTAAAGCTATCATATTATTAAAATATGAGAGAAGCGCTTTTATATGAATCCTTAGAGGAAAAGAGGGTCAAATGTAATCTCTGTAATCATCATTGCCTTATCCCTAACGGGAAAACAGGACTCTGTGGGGTAAGAAAAAATGAGGAAGGTATCCTTTATTCGTTGGTATATGGCCGCGTCATTGCTGAAAACATTGATCCCATAGAAAAAAAGCCCCTCTACCACTTTTTACCAGGGACCTATTCTTATTCCATTGCCTCAGTTGGATGTAATTTCAGATGTGCCTTTTGTCAGAACTTTGAGATATCTCAATATCCCCATCTTCATCCCGGATCCATTCCTGGAACCACGCATGTTCCAAAGGACATCGTCAAAAAGGCCATGGATTATAGATGTAAGAGTATATCCTATACCTATACCGAACCAACCATCTTTTTTGAATTTGCCTTAGATTGCTCCAAACTTGCAGTCAGAGAAGGTATTAAAAATGTCTTTGTTTCTAATGGCTACATGACCCAATCTGCCCTTGATCTCATAAAGGACTATCTTCACGGTATAAATGTGGATTTGAAGGCCTTTACTGAGGGATTTTATCACCGCATCTGTAAGGCCAAATTAAAACCAGTTTTAGATAACCTGAAGTATCTGAAGAAGCTCGGGATCTGGCTTGAGATCACCACCCTTGTTATTCCAGGGGAAAATGATAGCCCGGAAGAACTAAGGGACATTGCCAGATTTATAAGAGACGAGCTCGGTCCTGAGACCCCCTGGCACATATCTCGTTTTTATCCCCAGTTTAAGATGCAGAATAAACCTTACACCCCCATTGAGACCCTTCAGAGGGCTTACTACATCGGTAAAGAGGAGGGGCTTTATTTTGTTTACATCGGGAATGTGCCTGGGAATGAGACAGAAAATACCTTCTGCCCTAAATGTTCCGCCCTTTTAATTGAAAGATATGGTTTTGCCATTGTCTCCAATCAGCTTAAGGAAGATGCTACCTGTCCTAAGTGCGGATTTGCTATTGCTGGGGTCTGGAAATAGCCCTTCTTTGAAAGCCTTCTTTTCAGATGGCCACAGGCAGCTGAAATCTTAAGGCCTTTGCTTTTTCTTACTGTTGTCAGGAGGCCCTTTGAAAGGAGATATTCCTGAAAGCAAATAATCCTTTCTTCCTCCGGTCTGTCAAAGGGAAGGTCTGGATGGGGATTAAAGGGGATAAGGTTTACCTTGACAGGAAGGCCCTTTAAAAGACTGGCAAGCTCTTTTGCCTCTTTCAAGGAGTCGTTGACCCCTTTAATAAGTATGTATTCAATGGTGTGTCTGCCCTTTTTCACGCGCGGAAATCTTTGTAAGACCCTGAGGATCTCTGAGAGAGGATACCTCCTGGCAATAGGCATAAGCCTCTGTCTTAACTCGTCATTTGGAGCATGCAGGGAGAGGGCAAGGGCAGTAGGAAAGTCCTTTGCCAGACGCTCAATTTCCTTTACAAGCCCGGCTGTGGAGACAGTCAATCTCTTTCTGGAAAACCCAAAGCCCCTCTTGTCTTCAAGGATTCTCAAGGCCTTGATAAGGTTAATATAATTGGATAGAGGCTCCCCCATCCCCATAAAGACAATGTTTCGCAGGGGAAGGGTCTCTTGATGGTCTTTGAGATATCTTTTGGCTATAACCACCTGGGAGAGTATCTCGTAAACCCTGAGATTCCTCTTGAATCCCATCTGAGCAGTTAAACAGAATCTGCACCCCAGGGCACATCCTACCTGAGTGGATACGCAGAGGGTGAAGTGATCCCTTTCGGGGATAAGGACTGTTTCAATAATCTCTCCATCTTCTAAGCTTAAGGCAAACTTGGTTGTGCCCTCCTCATCCCTTTGAAGATCAACCATAAGGGGTAGATCAAGGGTAAAGTATTCAGAAAGTTTATTCCGTAAGCTCTTGGGAAGATCGGTCATCTCCTCAAAGGAAAGGGCAGATCTGCAGGTTATCCAGTGATAGACCTGTTCGCTGCGAAAGGAGGGCTCTCCGTGGCCCTGGAGAATCTCTTTAATCTCTTCAAGGTCAAGGTCTCTAAGATTGGGTTTCATTAGAGCTCAAGGGGTTTTACTAAGTAAACGCTTTCTTCTCTTTCAAGCTCAGCCATGGCCTCTTTGGTTGGAGATTGATCCAGGCTGAGAAGGATTACATTCCTCTTTTTCATGGGATCCTGGCCAACATACATCCTTGAAATGTTCAGTCTGTGTTTACCAAGGATGGTGCCAATTTTTCCGATAACCCCAGGTTTGTCCTCATTAAAGATATAAAGCATGTGTCCCTCAGGCAGGGCATCCAATCTAAAGCCATTTATTCTAACGATTCTCGGCTCTTTTTTTCCAAAGAGTGTGCCTTCAACTAAGGTGTCTCCCTGGGTATGTCTGATCTTTACACTGATGAGAGAAGTAAAGTCCTCGGTCTCCTCAGTGGTAGCCTCAACAACCTTGATATTCCTCTCTTTGGCTCTAAAAAGGGCATTTACATAATTGACATCTTCCTTCAGGAAGGGGCTGAGAAGGCCTTTGACCAGGGCTAAGGTTACAGGTTTTGTCTCAAGCCCTGCAAGTTCTCCTTTATAGATAATTTCAACCTCTTCAATGGCCCCTTCAGCAATCTGTGCTGAGAGAAGTCCGATCTTTTCAGCCAGATTTAAGACAGGCTGAAGGACCTTTAAGGCCTCAGCACTGATGGATGGAACATTGACGGCATTTCTCACGATCCCGGAGATGAGAAAATCAACCACCTGTTTGGCAATTTCAACAGCTACTACCTTTTGGGCCTCTACAGTGGAGGCCCCAAGATGAGGTGTGGCAATGACCTGGTCAAGCTGAAGAAGGGGATGCTCAACCGGGACAGGCTCTTTCTCAAAGACATCCAGAGCTGCTCCTGCTACTTTCCCTGAGAGGATGGCCTCATAAAGGGCGGATTCGTCAATGATTCCACCCCTGGCACAGTTAATTACATAAACTCCCTCCTTCATCTTGGCAAAGGCATCGGCATTAAGCAAGTGGTGGGTTTCCTTGGTGAGGGGTGTATGAACGGTTATAAAATCTGCCCTCTTGTAGAGTTCATCTAAGGAAACCAGCTCAAGGCCCTTTTTAGCTGCTGCTTCAGGGGTCACAAAGGGGTCATAGGCTAAAACCTGCATCTTCAAACAGAGGGCCCTTTCTGCAACTATGCTTCCAATCCTTCCAAGCCCGACAATGCCAAGGACTTTCCCATTAAGTTCAACACCCATGAATTTTTTTCGTTCCCATTTACCCGCTCTAACTGAGGCGTTGGCCTGGGGGATCTTTCTGGCTAAGGCAAAAAGGAGGGCTAAGGTATGTTCGGCTGCAGAGAGGGTGTTGCCCCCGGGCACATTCATAACCACTATTCCACGCTCATTGGCTGCCTGGATATCCACATTGTCAAGCCCTGTGCCTGCCCTACCGATCACCTTAAGCCTTCTGGCTGAGTCAATTATCTCCTTAGTTACCTTAGTTCCACTTCTGATAATAAGGCCCTCCACCTCTGCGATTTCCGCTTTTAGCTCCTCAGGGGATAGCCCGGGTTTGTAAATGACATCAAGACCTGCCTTTCTCAGGATCTCAAGGCCGTCCTCAGACAGGGCATCTGAAATCAGCACCTTCATTTTAGCCTCCAGAGGGTTTCAGTATTTGTTATGATTATAGATTATTTTGAGAATTTTAAAAGGTAATGACAAAAAAAATCTTCCCTTTCAAATAGAGGGGTAAGGGGGTAACTTATTTGAACTTAATCGGTCTTATGCTTGAGCCTCAGGCAGCCTCGCTCTGAATGTGGACCTCCATGGCCTTGGTTACGCAAGCAGAAACACAGAAACCACAGGCTGTGCATTTTTCGGGGTCATAGATTACCTTAAAGGTCTTTCTATCCACATAAAGGGCACCTGTTGGACAGACCGCTGTGCAGGCTCCGCAGTGGATACAGATCTCTTCATTTTTCATCACCTGCTGGCCTAAGGGTTGAACCTCAACCCCCATTTCCTTCAGAAACTTAAGTCCCCTCTCAAGAGACTCCTTATTGTCCCCGAGAAGTTCCATGATCATAAGGCCTTCTTTGCCAGGGGTTATGGTGGCCTTAAGGATGTTAAAGGCAAGATTAAAGTCCTTTACCAGCCTGTAAACAATGGGGTTTTCAACAATCTCCGGTGGGAACCTCAAAAATAGCCCCTTTTTGAGCATCTTTTCTCCTCCTTTTAGTTCTTATTATGCAGGATATTTTCACAAAATTCAAGTCCCCTTTGGGCTATTGTCAGGGACGGATCAAGTGAGAGGGCCTTGCGGAAAAAGACCTCTGCAGGTGGTATAAAATTCATGGCCTTCAGACAATAGCCAGCATTGGCATAGTCAATGGCTGAGGAGGGATCAAGTTCAGTTGCCCTTAAGAAGGCCTGCAGGGCGTTTCCATAGTCCGCTTGTTTGTAAAAGGCCCTCCCAAGAAGGTTATACACCTCCGGAACCTCACCGAGAGGAAGGGCCCGCTCACAGACCTCAACCACCTGCTTCCACTCTTCCTTTCTGAAAAGGGCATCTGCCAGATGGGTATAAAGGGCAATCTGGTCCGGCTCAGAAGGTGATAGACTCAAGGCCTTTTCATAGGCCATGATGGCCTCATCAAGTCTTTCAAGCCCCTTAAGGGCATTACCATAGTAGGCCCAGACATAATAACGATCCTCAACCTCTTTGAGGATCTCCTCTAAAAGGGCTTTATTTTCCTGGGGAGTGAGATAAAGAGGCAATGTGCGAACCATTTGATAGAGATAGGGGATACGGGTCCTTTCCCTGAAGAGTATGCCCGGGATAACGGCATACACCGCCGGAAGCTTTAAACCCTCCTCTTCAAGATCAATCAGGTAAACCTCAAAACCCCTCTCTTTTAGGGCATAAGACAGCCTCTTCATCTCCTCCACATGCTCTTCTGCATAGAGATTGGGTAGCTCACTTAAGGTCTTCTCACCGGCATAGGAGACCACTACCTCAGCAGCCTCTAAGGTATCAAATTTTGGTAGCCCGCTTTCCACATATTTTCCTTCGGTGTCAAAGTCTCCAGCAAGCTGGGCAACCTCAGTTAAAGCCCTTATAAGTGCTCTTTCAGGGCTTGTTCCCGTCCCTGCGGCATAGACAATCTCACTTCTTTCGGGATAGGTTGAGGGGTCCATGGCCATAACCGCAATGGTTGGTGCAGGCATACCCAGGGTCATATCCCGGATCCAGGTCTTGATCCCCAGTCTTTCAAAGCAGGCTAAAAGCTCTTCTGCACTCCCCTGGATGCTCTCTCTCTTTATGGCAGGCATGGGTTTATTAAGCCGGATGGATAGGGCATTGACATGCCTTTCAATGAGCTCACAGATAGCCTGAACAGAGGCCTCGGGATGGGTATTGCCGCCGGCTGAGCCATTATACTCGTAAAGCAGCCAGAACCAGTGAAAGGGAAGGTATTTAATCTGCTCTGTGCGCACCTCCACTGCCGGGACAAAATAAAAGGGGATCCTTCTTAGGTATCGCAGGGATATTTCCTTTACCTTGGGGTCTTCCTCATCCTCCACTGACTGAAGAAAGACCTCCCAGGGCATGGCCTTGTCCTTTAGTTCCTCAAAGGTGGAAAGCATCCCCCTTTGGGTTGCCCGGCGATAAAAACTGAAAAGGGAGAATCTCTCCACAAGCTCCATAAGGGCACTTGCCTGTGAGAGGATATCACTTGCTCCCTTCCCCATCTGCTTATAATTTCCTGTAATCTGCGTTCCCTGGACATCATAGAGACTCAAGTAAACGGGTATACCCAACCTCCCTTTATCAATCCTCTTTAATCCCTTGAAGATCTTCATCTGACTATTTTTGAGTCTTTCCTCAACTAACCTTATGGTCTCTTCAGGAAAAAGGGCCTTATCCGCCACTACCTTGCGGGAAGGGGTAAAAAATTTCTTCAGAAGACTTTCCTCCATAGGGCCCTCCAATGCTTAGTTTTTCAGTAAAAAATAATGTAATTGATTTTTCAAAAAATGCAAGGGGAGGAACGAGTCCCTGGGATTTAGACTTTGTGAGTTTTTCAAAAAATTAGTCTTTTTCGGTAGCCGTAAGACCTTTAGGTCTTGCGCAGGTTTTCAAAGGCAAAAAAATCAAAAAAACTCTCGCAAGCTGAAGCTTGCGGCTACCAGAACCCATAAAAGATTTTGAATTGAAAGGTAGCCGCAGGCTTTAGACCGCGAAAGGTTTTGAAGAAGAAGGAACCAAAACCAAAAATTAAATGAATTGGTAACCCTGTGGGCTTTAGTCCGCAAAGGTTTTTGATAAAGAAAAAATTTCCTAAAAAGGAAACCTGTGCTGAGAAAAATAGGGAGAAGGATGGGACAGAGGCTTGATAATTTTTGAAAGTGATGTATCTTTGAAAATTGAGGATATGGGCGGTTAGCTCAGGGGTAGAGCGCCATCCTCACACGGTGGATGTCGGAGGTTCAAATCCTCCACCGCCCATTTCACTCCTTGCTCCTGAGACTCTTAGGGGCCAAAAAGACCATAAGGAGGTAAAGAGATGTTTCAAATTCCAAAGGCTGAGCGTTTTCGCAAGTGGGAGACCCTTTTTATCATTCACCCAGACAGGGTGGAGGAAAAGGACACCCTTCTTGAAAAGTTCAAACAAATTGTTCAAGGGAAGGCTGGTGAGGTCCTCAAATTGGAGGAGTGGGGTCTGAGGAAACTTGCCTATCCCATTGAGAAGAAAAGAAAGGGTTATTATGTGCTGGCTGAATTTTCAGGTAAGGCGGACCTTCCTCAGGAACTTGAAAACTTCTTTCGCATTGATGAAAGGGTGATTCGTTTTATCATTGTCAGGTTAGAAGAAAGATTTAAACCCGAGACCACGAACTAAGGAGGTAAAAAAAATGGACAATAATATCACAGTCAAAAAGAGATTTTTTCCCAGAAAAAAGGTCTGCAGATTCTGTGCAGATCCAAGCCTGGTTATAGATTACAAAAACCCTGAGCTTCTTAAGAACTTTATCAATGAAAAGGGTATGATCTTTCACCGGAGGCAAACGGGAAATTGTGCCTTCCATCAAAGGGAGTTAACCAATGCCATAAAAAGGGCAAGAATTATGGCCCTGCTTCCCTTTGTGGTTGATGTTGAGATTGATTAGGAGGTAGAGAGATGGAAGTCATCCTGAGAAGGGATATCCCAAAGCTTGGGAAAGCAGGAGATGTAGTAAGGGTTAAGGACGGTTTTGCCAGAAACTATCTCATCCCCAAGGGGCTTGCCATTTCAGCCAATCAAAGGACCATCCAGGCCTTGGAAAAGGAGAGAAAAGTTATCCTTGCCAAGGCTGAGAAGGAGAGAAAAAAGGCCCTTGGGCTTGCGGAAAAACTTCAGGGACAGAGCCTGACCCTTTACAGAAAGGTTGTGGAGGAGGGTAGGCTCTACGGCTCTGTGAGTGCCGTTGATATTGCCAAGGCCCTATCTGAAAGGGGTATTGAAATTGATAAAAAACAGGTCCTCCTTGAGGAGCCCCTCAAATCGGTTGGGACCTATGAGGTGAACATAAAGGTCTCTCCTGAAATCTCTGTGCCCATAAATGTTGAAATCATAGAAGAAAAGTAAATGCCTGATAACAAGAGGCGGGGTCCAAAGAGAGAGAGTTTGAGAGATCCTCTTCAGGCCCTGCCATCTGAGTTTCTACCCCCTCAGGACCTTCAGGCTGAAAAATTCTGCTTAGCCAGTATCTTCATTGATCCGGGTTCAATTATAAAGGTTCTTGATTTTCTTAAGCCAGAGGACTTCTATGCTCCGCCCAATCGCCTGATTTATCAGGCCTTTCTCAATCTCTTTGAAAAGGACGAGCCCATTGATCTTGTGACCACCTATAATGAACTTGAAAGGATGGGAGAGCTTGATAGAACCGGTGGGGCCGTTTATCTTTCCGAGCTTGCAGGACTTCTTCCCACCTCAGCCCATCTCGTCCACTACGCCAAGATTGTCAAGGAAAAGAGTATCCTGAGAGAGATAATTCGTATAAGTCAGGACCTCATTTATCGCTGTTATTACTCAATGGAGGACTCTCAGGAGCTTTTGAGTCAGGCAGAAAAGGCCCTTTTTGACCTGAGCTACCACGGGAAAAAGGAGGCCTTTGCTCCTGTAAAGGAGGTTATAAAGGAGACCATAAAGCACCTTGAGATGCTTTATCAAAAGGGTGATCTCATAACCGGGATCCCCACGGGTTTTTATGAACTGGACAGACTTACAGCCGGCCTGCAGAAGGGAGATCTTATTATACTTGCTGCCCGTCCGGGTATGGGAAAAACGGCCTTTGCACTGGATGTGGTCCGCAATGCCTGTAAACAGAGCAAGCTCGGAGCAGCCATCTTCTCCTTAGAGATGAGTAAAGAACAGCTTGTCTCCCGTATGCTCTGTGCTGAAGGAAAGGTGAACTTTCAGAAATTCAGAACCGGGACCTTAGAATCCCAGGACTGGCAGAAGATTATCTACGGGGCAAGTGTGCTCAGTGAACTCCCTATTTACATTGATGATACCTCAGGTATTAACATCCTTGAGGTCAAGGCCAAGGCAAGAAAGGTGATGAAGGAAATCCCCTTAGGGTTAATTGTGGTTGACTATTTACAGCTTATGCGAAGCATTGAGAGAAAGGAAAGGCGCGAGCAGGAAATCTCTGAGATCTCTGCTGGACTAAAGGCCCTGGCCAAGGAGCTCAATGTGCCGGTCCTGGCCCTCTCTCAGCTAAACCGCAAGGTGGAAGAACGACCGGATAAGAGGCCTCAGCTCTCAGATCTCAGAGAATCCGGGGCCTTAGAGCAAGATGCTGATGTCATACTCTTCATTTACCGGGACGATGTTTACAATAAAGAGAGCCCTGAAAAGGGAACTGCGGAGATTATCATAGGCAAACAGAGGAATGGCCCAGCCGGGGTAACGGTCAAGCTTGCCTACCTTTCACAATTTACCTCTTTTGCTAATTTGGAGAGGTCCTGAGAGGTGAGCCATGGCTGAGAGAAGAAAGAGCACCCTTAATGAGCTTTCGGAGATACTGGCTGAAACAGCCAAAGAGGTCCTTTCTGCCAACACGGCAACCACCATCCGAGTGGCTCCAACCCTGCAAAAAATCAGCTTTGTAGCCCTGAGGCCAGATCTGGGGGCCTTTCTGGAATTTAACGGGGACTACAATGGTCTTCTCTGCATGAACTTTTCCAAAGAGGCTGCCTTTGAACTCTATAAAAGGGCCATGGAATTTCTGGGATTGCCTGAAGAGGAGACCTCCAAGGACCCTCTTTCAGAGGAGGTTATAAACTTTGTAGGTGAGATGGTAAATCAGATCATTGGAAACTTTCGTAAGAAAATTGAACAAAAATATGGGCTTACTGCCAGAAACAATCAGCCCATGGCTATCGCAATTTCTCACACCATTAATATGTATATTGAGACCTCTTTAAACAACTCCCAAGCAAGAAAAATCAGTCTTCGCACAGAATCAGGGCATCCCTTTTATGCTGAGCTCTCTTTAGAACAAACTGAATTCATTCCCTTTAAGGACCTTGAGGGGGATAAGGAGACCTCTGTTGAAGACCTCCTCAAAGAGTTCTTCTGATTAGTTTTTTACCACAAGAACCGGTCTATCACCCAAGGAGATGACCTTTTCGGTGACACTTCCCATAAGAAGCCTTTTAAGACCGGTTTTACCATAGGAGCCCATAACAATAATACCAATCCCCTTTTCTTCCGTAAAGTCAAGGATCTTTTCAGCAGGATCGCCCTCAGCAAGCTCTATCTGAGTCTTTACACCCTCTTTCTGAGCCCGCTCTGCAAACTCCTGCAAGGCCCTTTTTGTCTTTTCAGCAGCCCTCTCATAAAGTTGTGGGGACTCAGCTAAGGCCTCAACAGGAAGGTCTATCACAGACAAAAGGAAGAGCTCCCCTTGATAAGCCTTGGCTAAGCTTAAGGCCTTATAAAAGGCCCTTTCTGAAAAACTGGATAAATCCATAGGAACAAGGATCTTATCCCAGGAGACCATACTTTTGTAAGGGACAATCAGGACATCCACCGGGCTATATCCAATAACCCTTGCTGCCGTGCTTCCAAGAAGGAGTCTCTTGAGACCACTTCCTGTTTTCCCCATCACGATGAGATCGCAGTTTTCCGAATAGACAAGGTCAACTATCCTTTCAAAGGGCTCCCCCTCCTCAAGCTGAAACTTAGCCAAAATTCTCTCTTCAGAGAGATAGCTTTTGGCCTTGGTCAAAAGCTCTTCATAGGGCCTGACCATGGTCTTATGGTAATCACCCAGGATAAGGCTGAGATCCCCTGTGTATTGAGGGGCAACTGTTGTGATCACTGCCCAGGTATCCTTATTTCGTATCACCTTTATGGCCTCAGTCAGGGCATGCCAGGATTCCTCAGAAAGATCAATAGCTACCAGGATCTTTTTATAAAGCCCCATGGAAAAACCTCCCTTGGATATCACGGGGGAGAAAAACTCTCCCCCTTTTTTTACTTATATTCTACTTGTTTTTTACAGAAGATGTAGAGGCCTCAAGGACCCTTAAGCGTTTTTCTTCATAAAGCCCTTTGATGAGGTTCTTAAAGATAATAAAGGCTGCTGTCAAAAGGGCTATAGCATTTACGGCAAAGCTTGCACTTTTTAACAGATTGATAACCGAGGTGTCCAGGGGGGAAATCCAACCAAGATTACTCAGATAAACAGGGACCATGATAGACCTGCTCACAAGAATAATAAGCATGATGATTCCCATGACAAACTTAATCATATAACCCTTCACATAGGTAGTTCCAATGGCCCCAAGTTGAACCCCGAAGAGGGAGCCAAGAAGAATTAGCATGGCAAGCCTAATATCCACAAATCCGCTCCAGGCATACTTAAAACTTCCGATAGCCCCCATCACAAAGGCAATGACAAGCTCAGTGCCCGAAGCAATTAAACTTGGAACACCAAGGATATACATCATAGAGGGCACACCTATGAATCCACCCACGGCAATAGTTGCAGCCAGAAATCCTGTGGCAAATCCCAAGGGAATGGTAAAGAGAAAGGAGACCCTCTGGTTAAGGCTTTTAAAGTAGAGCATGGTGCCAGGAATATTTATCTTGTAAAGGAGCTGGGCAAGGCGTGTGGGTTTCTCTTCTGTATCAGCATCTCGACCCTGTTTCTCAAGGCCCATAGACTTAAAGGCATCTCTAAGGACATATAAACCCACTGTGGAGAGCACAATGATAAAGGCTACGCTCACATAGAGGCTTGAGCCTGCATCCCCAAGAGTTCTCTTTATGTGTTCCTGCACATGAGCCCCCACAAGGACTCCAGCCTCAGCTGAGGCACCCATGATTAGACCAAGTTTAACATCTACATGTCCGTATTTAGCTCTTTTTATAGCTCCCACTAAGGCCTTGGGGAACTTATGACACATGTTTGAAGCCACAGCTACAATTCCCGGAACCCCCATACTCATCATTGAGGGGGTTAATACAAAGGCCCCACCGGAGCCGATAAAACCACTTACCAATCCTCCCACAAAACCTACAAAAACCAGATAAAGGATGTGCCAGAGCTGTAAGTCAATCATCTGAACTGCTTGCTGAACCACCTCCTGCATGGCTACTTCACCTCCCTTCTTTTTTTGGCCTCAACTCCCAGAACTTTCCAGAAAAGGTCCGTGGTATTTCCATGAACAAAGGAAAAAACAAAGGCTACTGCAATAGGTAAGAAGGCATAAAAGCGACCTCTGGTGAAATACTCAGTAATAATATCCTGCTTCGCGATGAGAAGATAATAGAGAATAAAGGAGAGGATCCCATAGATCAAAAACTTTCCAACGGGTTTCTTTTTGCCCTTTGCGACCATTTTTTTCACCCTCCTAAGGATTTTACATAGCACTTCTTTCTTTAACCAGAATAAAGGGGAGACCTAATCTTTCCCAGAGCCCCTTGATGATCCTCTCATCCTCAGCCTGAGAGTGTTTGTGAGAGGGCTTTACGATTAAGAATTCCACCCCCTCATTCTTTTTCACATACTCCATAAGAGCCCTATCAAGGCTCAAAGGCCTCTCCAGATAGGTGACCCTAAAAAGGATACCCTCAGTCTTGAGGTGATTCAGGAAGACCTCAAGGGCACTTCGTGTGGCCTCACTCTTTGAGAGCACCAGCACTTCAACCGGAAGATTGAGCCTCTTGCAAAGACCCTCCACATAACTAAGGACCTCCTCATTAATCCCATCATCGTCCAGAATAATTAGCCCTCTCTTTCTGGAATGGAGAATCTGCCTTGCCTGATCCATTTCCCCTGCCTCAGCAAAGGTAACGGCGGTAAAGAGCTCATCCCAGGAAAGCGACGGGGCCTTCTCTTTACGATGCCTTTTCAGAAAATACCGTGCGGTCTCCACATCACCTCCCTCTGCAAAGGTAATGGCTGTAAAGTAGTCTTCCCACTTTTTTCTGAGAAGCTCTAACATCTTCCTCACCCTCCTTTAGATTTCTTATCCTTTATTATGCAAAGACTGTGCCAGATTGACCTTAAGAATCTAACATGTTGATATAATGAATAAAATTAATATTACTCTCAGAGGGACTTTTGTTGCAAAATGCAATTAATAAGGCTGGTTCACAAGGCTTTATCAAAGATTATGGTCTTTCCAGGAGGTGTTGAATTTTTCAACATAGGTGTTAATATATTTCAACGATGGGGATCCGGTGGCTCGATAGTCTGCAGAAGAAGATTGCTTTCATCTATGTAATGGGGATCCTGTTCATGGGGCTTTTGATCTTTGTGAGTTATGAGACCTTTAATTCAGTCTTTTATATTCTTACCAGGAATGAAAGGATCTCAGAGTTTATTGAGAATGTCTTGGAGATAAGAAGGTATGAAAAGAATTATTTTCTCTATCAGCATGAGGAGGATTTAAGGGCCTTAGAAGGTTATTTTTTTAAGGCAAGAGACATCTTTAATTCCTGCGGTTCCTGTTTTCAGACCATGATGGGTGTTTATAACTATAAGGAAATTAATCAAACCCTGAATGATTACGGGCTCCTCTTAAAGAATATTGACCTTAAGGGGAGGGATAAGGGCCATCTTGATAAGCTCAGGGAAAAAGGAAGATATCTGACGGAATATGCCGAGTGGTTGAATAAATTAAAGGAAAGATTGATTAAACAAAGCTTAAGGGAACTGAAAAACTGGATTTTTTTTACCTTAGGAATCTTTCTGGTTCTGGTTTTTTTCTATGGTATATATCTTTACCAGAGTCTTCGCCGGCCACTCAAGAAGCTTGAAGATTACATTTTACAAATAAGCCAGGGAAAGTTCTGTGCAGTTCCGCCTGATTTTAAGGATCGGGAGATGCTCCTCCTTGTTGAAGCCATAAACAAGATGTTGGCAGAACTTGACAGAAGAAAGGAATACCTTATTCAGACAGAAAGGCTGGCAACCTTTGGAACCCTTCTTTTCAGTTTGGCCCACGAGTTGAATAATCCTCTGAATAACATCTATACGAGCTGTCAGATACTCAGAGAGGAGATTGAAAGGGATGATCTTGAATTTAAAAGAGAATTGCTTAAGGAGATGGAAGGGGAGATTGAAAGAACCCAGCAGATTATACGAAGTATTCTTGATTATTCAAAACCCAGTGACAAAGAGGAGGTGGAATTAAAAAAACTCCTTGAGGAGACCCTTTATTTATTAAAGGGAAGGCTTCCTAAGCAGATAGAAGTAAAATTTGAGATCCCGGAGGACTTTACTATCTTTGCTGATCCCCAACAGATGAAGCAGGTTTTCATAAATCTCTTCAAGAATGCCTTTGATGCCCTCGAGGAAAGGGAAGGCCAGATCCTTGTTCGTGGAGAAAAGACTGCCCAAGAGACGACCCTTTACTTTTCTGATACCGGGCCTGGTATCCCTGCCAAGGTTTTACCCAACATCTTTGACCCCTTCTTTACAACCAAAGAAGGTAAAAGAGGATATGGGTTGGGGCTCTTTATAGTTTACAATCTCATAAAAAATCATGGCGGAACCATAGAGGTGGAAAGTGAAGTCGGCAAAGGAACTACCTTTATTATAAAAATTCCTGAAAAGGCTGTTCAATGAGAGGGGGCTGCGATTTGGAGGAGACGCAGGCTAAGGGTCTTGCGGATGCCATGAGTTGAGGAAAAGGAGAAAGCTCAGACCTATATAGTTTATACTGAAAAGGGGGGAGGTAAAAATAAGGAAATGGAGGAGAAAAGATTTAAGATCCTCGTTGTGGATGACGAAAGACTCACCCTCAAAAATCTAAGTTACATACTTACTAAGGAGGGCTACGAGGTGGCAACAGCAGAATCAGGCTCCTCGGCCCTGAATAGGTTGCAAAAGGAGGAGTTTGACCTGGTAATTACCGATCTAAAGATGGAAAAGGTGAGCGGGCTTGACATCCTTGAGAGGTGTAAGGAGTGGTGGCCTGAAACCGAGGTGATCATGATTACCGCCTATGCCACACTGGACTCTGCCATTGAGGCTATGAAAAAAGGGGCCTATCATTACATTACCAAGCCTTTCAAGCTTGATGAATTGCGAAAGGTAGTAAAGGAGGCCCTGGAAAAGGTGAGCTTAAAAAGGGAGAACCGGAGATTAAAGGAAGAGCTTGATCGCCTGAGAACAAATAAGGTGGAATTCATTACCAAGAACCCAGATCTGAGGCGAATCCTTGAGACTGCTGAAAAAGTGGCCCCCACCGATTGTCCGGTTTTGATTACCGGTGAAACTGGCACAGGAAAGGAGCTTCTTGCCCGTTATATTCATTCTCACAGCCTGAGAAAGGACAAGACCTTTTTGGCTGTAAACTGCGGGGCCTTTACAGAGGAGCTTCTTGCTAATGAGCTTTTTGGACACGAAAAAGGGGCCTATACCGGAGCGGTGAATACTAAAAAGGGGCTTTTAGAGGTGGCTAACCAGGGTACCCTGTTTTTGGATGAGATTACCGAGATGAGCCCTACCATGCAGGTAAAACTCTTGAGGGTTTTACAGGAAAAGGAGTTCTTGAGAATCGGAGGCACAGAGCCTATCAAGATTGATGTCCGCTTTATTGCCGCAACCAATCGGGACCTCAAGAAGGAGATTGAAGCCGGACGCTTCCGGGAGGACCTATACTTTCGCTTGAATGTGGTCTCTTTCAGGCTTCCTCCCTTGGCAGAGAGAAAGGAGGACATCCCTCTTTTAAGTTACTACTTCCTGAAAAAGTACGCTGAGGAGATGCACAAAGAGGTAAAAGAGATTGAGGACTCTGCCATGAACATCCTTATGGATTATGACTTCCCGGGTAATGTCAGAGAACTTGAAAACATCATTGCCCGAGCTGTGGCCCTGACTAATTCAGATAGGGTCTCGGTTTCCCATCTACCTGAGGACATACGGAAATTAAAGATCTTTACCTTCAGAAAAAGGGATCAGACCTTCCCCTCCCTTGAGGAACAGGAGAAGGAATACATCAAGCTTGTTCTAAAAGAGACTGGCTGGAATAAGACCCTGGCTGCCCAGATCCTTGGAATTGACAGGGCAACCCTCTGGAGGAAGCTCAAAAAATACGATCTTGAGGAGGAGATCCCGCTTTAGCTCTTTACCACGAGAACGGGTTTATCCCCCTGATTAATAACCTTTTCGGTAACACTTCCCATAAGAAGCCTTTTTAAACCCGTTTTTCCGTGGGACCCCATGACAATGAGATTTATGTCCTCTTTAAGAGAGACCTCAAGGATCTTTTCCTCAGGTATTCCTTCCATAACATAGCCCTGAACTGAGAGCCCCTCTGCCTTAAATCTGGCCTTTTCCCTTCTTATAAGCTCATCCGCAGAGGTCTTAAGGGTTTCAATCAGTTTGGTTAGCTCCCCTGGGGCCTCGTAAAGCTCAAAGGGGATTTCAACTACGGACAAGAGGTAGATCTCACTTTTAAAGGTCTTAGCAAATTCCAGGGCCCTTAAGCCTGCTCTCTCTGCATAGCTTGAACCATCTGTGGGGATGAGAATTTTTTTAAAGCGAAGGGCCCTTTCTTTGGGGATGACGAGAACATCCACCGGGCTTGCACCAATGGTTCGCATAGCTGTGCTCCCTAAGATTCCCTTAGCCAGCCCGGTTTTACCTGTTTTACCCATGACAAGGAGGTTTGCCTCCTCAGCTAAGGCAGTATCTACGATCCTTTGGAAGGGTTCTCCTTCATCAAGGATTAGCTTTACCTTAAGGCCTTCTTCCTTGGCTATGTCTTCAGCCTCTTTCAAGATCTTCTCTCCACCCTTCATGAAAAGGTCCTTCATCCCTAAGAAAAGGGAAAGGGCACTGCTTATTTCACTCTTAAGAGGAACTACATTTATAGCCAGAATCTCGGCAGAAAGCTCCTTAGCCAGCCTAAGGGCATTCCGGTAGGCATTGAGGGACTCTTCAGAACCATCTAAACAGGCCATGATCTTTTTGTAGGGCATAGGCTCTCCCTCCTTTTACAAGGATTTTTTAAAATTTATTATAGATTATTCCTATTAAAAAGTCAAAGGGGTGTATGAAGAAAACAAAAAAATTAATGGTCATAGATTAGGTAGGCGCAGGCTTTAGCCTGCGTTGGTTTTGACAGAAGGGAACTTATGCAGGGCTCTATGTAAGAGGAGAAAGCTGAGTTAGGGCGTAAAGAGGGAGGTATGTCCCAAAGTGGGTTTTAAGGTTTTTTAACGCCTTCTGTCTTTTTAATTGTTTTTTTCTTCTTAGAGGGGGTCTTTAGCGGTCCCTTTCTTTCAGTTCCCCCCTGGCTATAGACATATAGCCAGAGGTGACTTCTCAGTTCATAGGGGTATCTCTGATTCCCATAGGCCTTAGTCCCTCTGGGAAGGCTCACAGAGAGCACCCACCATCCCTCTTCTTCAAAATTAACAAAGAAGTATCCCCGATCATCCAAGCGGGTCTGCTTTTTAAAGATGGGATAATTCACCTCTCGGGTTGAATCTAAGGGTAGGGCCTGGGGATTGAGTTTAAGCCTTAACCTTTCTGCCTCAATGGTTCCATTAACCACTGGCTCTCCCTGATACAAGACCTGACCCCAGAAAAGGGCTCCCCTTTGAAGGCCATAGGGCCTGGTAAAGGGCCTGATTTCAAGCTCAAAGGCACACATTGAATCCCAGGGCCCTTCCTTCTCCACATGGAAAAGGGCCTTGGCATAATCCTTTAACAAAATCCCTCTTCCCGCTAAGGTATCCTCACCCTCTATGCAGAGTAGAAAATCTCCCTTTACCTTAGGGGTTATCTTGGTCTCAAAGGCAATCCTTTTTTGATTAAACCAGGGATCAAAGAGCTCTCTCCGTAAAAGGGTCAATTTCTCATCCTTTCCCTCTGGAGTTTTCAAAAAAAACCTTGCCGGAACCCTTGTATCAAAAAAATTGGCATAGGCAGGCTCTCCGTAGCCTATAATCCAGGTCTTTTCCTGATTCATTCTGCCATAGGAGTCGTTATCAGTGTAAAGAATAAGTTTTTGCGCAAGGGCTTGAGGGATTCTGGCAGGGGTTAGGATTAAGAGAAAAATTAACAGGATTAAGGGCATTCTTGAGGGGGTAGCTTAGGTGAATCTATTCATAATCCAGGAGATGATGGCACTCTTCAGTTGTAGTTCCTGCTCAGGGGTTAGACAGGCTAACCAGTACTTTACCCACTTCTGGAGCCTGCTCAGGTGGAGCTTGGGGATCTTTTCACCATAGATCATCTCCAGGCTCCGCATATACCAGACAAAGATGGCCTGAAGGGGCATAAAGCGATATTCAAGGGTGATAGGGTAGAGACTCTCATAAAAGGCGCGGTTGGCAAACTTTTTATCAGCCTCCTGGGTATACTTTCTGATGTTGAGCTTGGAGACCCTTTCTTCCTCCTGGGGTTTAGCATCCACCTCTCTGAGGTATTCCAGATTCTGCTGAAAGACCCTCAATTTTTCCTGATTCAAGCGGACGATTTCGTCCTGCAGGGCAAGAAGGGCCAGTGGGTTTTCCCTCTCTCTGTAATACTTGGCAATCTTTTGCTTTAAAACGGATTTCCTTGATCTTCCTCCCATAGGATCACCTCTTTATTTACTTTCAAGGCAAATCTGGTCTTTCCCGTGAAGCTCTTTAAAATAGACGGATACATAGTCATAGGGGGCAATCTTTTTGACCCTCATAGCGCAGTAGTTGGGCTCAATGGGAAACTCCCTTCCCCCTCTATCCACCAAGACGGCAAGTTCTATCTTTTTGGGCCTTCCAAGGTCAATGAGGGCATCCATGGCTGCACGCACGGTTCTCCCTGTATAAAGCACATCATCCACCAGAAGAATAACCTTATCCTCAATAGAAAAGGGGATCTCTGTTTTTTTTATCTCAGGGTGCTGAGAAATCCTTGTCCAGTCATCCCGGTATAAGGTAATATCAAGGTATCCCACCGGTAATTCTATCCCCAGCTTTTTTTTGAAGATCTCCTTTAGCCGGTTGGTAACCGGAATGCCTCCACAGCGTATACCTATGAGAACCAGGTCTTCCAGAAGGGGATGACCTTTAAGCACAGCTTGTGCAAGCCTCTCTAAGAGGCCTGCGATCTTCTTTTCTCCGGCTATTACTTTTTTATCTTTTGGAGTTAAAATATCTTCCATAAAAATAAAATATACCCTTTTCCAAATTTAGCAAGAGGATCTTTGAGGCCATAAAAATTCTGCGCAAGCTAAAGCGAAAAATTTTGCAAAGGTCTCCTTTTAAAACAGAAGGGCAACTTACGCAGGAGGGGGGAGGATGGAGAGGGAGATCCTTTACAGGGTAATTTACGGGGATACCGATTGTGGTGGGGTAATGTATTATGCCCATTATCTCAGGCTTTTTGAGATGGGAAGAACCGAGCTGATTCGTTCCTGCGGGCTAAGCTACAGAGAAATTGAGGAGGAGTTAGGAGTGATCCTGCCAGTGGTAGAAGTGAGTGTAAGATATAGGGCTCCAGCCAGATATGATGACCTTTTGAGGATTAGAACCACAATCCTTGAGGCCAGGTCCTTTAAAATACACTTTGCCTACCAGATCTTCCGGGAGGATACCCTGCTTGTTGAGGGGACAACCTTACATATGGCCATTAATAGGGAAGGAAAGGTAGTGAGAATCCCTGAAAGGATAATCCAGCTCCTTTCAGAATAAGATTTCTGCTTTATCTTTTTAAAGACTAAGGGAAATGAGGCCTTTGCAAAATTCTGGTTTGTTTTTGATTGGCTGGTAGCCCAATCCATAAGACACGGGTAGAGAAGGCAAGACCTAAAGGTCCTGCAGATACCTGAATTAAAAAAATATTTCCTTTACAGATTAAAGAGAGAGGTGGGAGATGAATTTGAAGATTGGACTGGTAGGACTTCCCAATGTGGGGAAGTCAACCATCTTTAATGCCCTTCTTCAGAAGGCCAAGGCCGAGGTTGCTAACTATCCCTTTTGCACCATTGAGCCAAATGTGGGAATGGTCAGTATTCCCGATGCCAGGCTTGAGGAGATTGCCAGAAAAGAGGGAAGTTTAAAAATAACTCCTGCCTTCATTGAATTTGTGGATATAGCTGGCCTGGTTAAAGGAGCAAGCCAGGGAGAAGGGCTGGGGAATCAATTTCTCTCGCACATTAGAAATGTATCAGCTATAGCTCAGATCCTTCGCTGTTTTGAGGAAGAGGACATAGTTCATGTGGAAGGGGAGGTAAACCCGGTAAGAGATGCGGAGATCATTGAGCTTGAATTGATCCTGGCTGATCTTCAGACCATTGAAAGAAGGAGAGAAAGGGCCTTGAAACAGGCCAAAACGGATAAAAAGGCCCTATTTGAGCTTGAGGTCCTTGAAAAGGCAAAGGCCTATCTTGAGGAGATGCAGACCCTGAGGCAGGCTCTATCCAATTTTACACCAGAGGAGTTCAACTTTTTGGAAAGGACCCTCTTTTTGCTTACGCTTAAACCCATAATGTACATCGCCAATATCGGAGAGGAAGATTTAGCTAATCCGGAGGGGAATAGACATTTCAGGGCCCTTAAGGAAAAGGCAGAGGCAGAGAGGACCCTTCTGATTGCCCTTTGTGGCAAGGTAGAGGCGGAACTTTCCACTCTTTCTGAGGAGGAGAGAGGAGAGTTTTTGAAGGCCTTTGGTCTCAAAGAACCGGGTTTATACCAGATGATTAGAGAGGGGTTTGCCCTTTTGAATCTTATTACCTTTTTCACAGCTGGCCCCAAAGAGGCCAGGGCCTGGACCATAAAAAGGGGCACCACCGCCAAAGAGGCAGCCGGGGTCATTCACTCTGACATAGAAAGGGGGTTCATCTCAGCTGAGGTCATTTCCTTTGAGGATTACAGAAGGGTCCCCAATTTTTCAAAGGCCAAGGAACTTGGGCTCTTACGCCTTGAGGGGAGAGACTATATCCTTGAGGATGGAGATGTCGTCTATTTCAGGTTTAATGTTTAAACGAGTTCTTTGCAAAATTAGTCTTTTTCGGTAGCCGCAAGACCTTTAGCCTGCGTAGGTTTTCAAAAATAAAAAACAAAAATATGTGCAAGCTAAAGCTTGTGTCTACCAGAAAACAAAAAAAGGATCATGATTTTGCAAAGGTCTCTTTAAACAGGATTTCGATTCTCTGGTATCCGCAAGCTTCAGCTTGAGCGGGGTTTTTTTAATATTTGAAAAAACTTTCGCAGGCTAAAGGTCTTTTGGCTACCAAAAAAAAACAATTTTTGCAACGATCTCAAATTTTGTAAAAATTTTCTCTAACTTTTTTTAATTTTTTCCTTAAAATAACCCTTGATAAAGGCTTAAATATCCGTATAATAAAGATATGCTCAGTCAACTTTACACCCACTTTACCCCCTACGAATGGCTTCTTACCAATCGGAAGGGAGGCTACGCCTTGGGGACAGCCTTTCTTGCCAATATCAGAAAATATCACGGTCTTCTTATTGCGGGAAAAGAGAGGGGGTACCGGGCCCATCTCCTCTCCTCCCTTGAAGAAAAGGTCTCCTTTCCTTCAGGGCTTACCTACCTTCTGGATACCAACTTTTATCCGGATAACATCTTCCCCCAGGGCTATACCCACATTAAGGAGTTCTTTTTCAGACCTTTTCCGGTCTTTTACTTCAGCTGCCCTAAGACAAGCGAGGTCTTTCTTGAAAAAAGTCTGCGTATGTCTGAGGATAAAAATGCCCTTTTACTCAGGTATCGCAACATCAGCTCCTATCCCTTTAAACTCTCTCTCAGGCCCAAGCTCACCTTTAGAAATCACCATAACTTAACCTCCGCCTCAGCCTGGCAGGACTATATCCTTGAGATCTCCCCTCAATCTGCCTTTATCAGTCGGGATGACCTTGCCCTATTCCTTTATACCAATAAGGGGGAAATCGCTAAGGAGCCTCTTTTTTATTACCGGGCTTATTATCCCTTAGAGGAACTGAGGGGCTATCCCTCCATAGAGGACCTCTTTTCACCTCTTTTGATAGAGACAGAGCTTTTACCCGGAGAGTCTTTAGAGCTTCTCTTCAGTGATCAGGCCTTAGGCGCCTTTGAAGAGGAGGTCAGGCGTATCCAAACCCGTTATGAGGATGCTCCCGCTCTTTCCCTCAGAAAAAGGGCCTTTAAACAGGAGGACTTTGCCGAGGTCCTCAAGGGGATGGTGAGGGACTTTCTGGTGGAAGGGGATATCATAGCCGGCTATCCCTGGTTTTACTGCTGGGGAAGGGATACCTTCATTGGCCTTCCAGCCCTGTTTTATCTTGAAGAGGGCCAAACACTTTGCATAGAAATCTTTGAAAACTATGCCCGGAGGAGACAAAAGGGGCTTATCCCCAATTTTATCGGCAGTCCCGAGGAGACGAATTACAATTCTCTGGATGGAACCCTCTGGTTTCTCTTAAGGATCTTTGAATTCCTGGAGTTTTTCAAGGGAAGGCTCAGCTCAGGGGTGAAGAAAAGGCTCCTTCTCAGCGTAGAGGAGTCCTTAGAGAGCCTTTTGATGGATCCCGGACTCCCCTTTTATCTGGATGAAGAAGACGGCCTTCTTGAGATCCCGGAGACATCCAATTTAGCTCTCACCTGGATGGATGTCATGCTTGATGGAAGACCCCTTACTCCCAGATACGGCAAACCCATTGAGATAAGTTTTCTCTGGCACAATGTCCTGGAGCTTGCCTGTAGCTATTTAAAAAAGAGTTTTTTAAAAAAGTTTGATCTAAAGGGCCTTTTGGAGAGACAGGTCCCTGCTTTGCAGAGATTCTTTGGTGCAGAATCTGTGGCTGATCGCCTCTTTAAAGGGGAACCGGTCTTTGAGCTTCGTCCCAACTTTGTGATTGCCCTGAGTCTCCCTTTGACGCCCCTTTCACAGGAGTCCTTGAGTCTTGCTGAAAGGCTTGCCAGAGAGGAGCTTTTAACGCCCTTTGGGCTGAGGTCCCTTTCACCAAGGCATCCCGGCTTTAAACGGAAATATTTCGGGAATCAGTATCAGAGGGATCTGAGTTATCACAATGGCTCGGTCTGGGTCTGGCTTCTGTATCCCTACGGCAGGCTCCTCGGTAAACTTTTAAGTCCCAGGGTTTACAAAGAGGCCCTTAAAAAACTTCTGCACCCCTTTAGAGAGCTCGTCCTGAGTGGTAGGGTGGGAAGTTTACCTGAGCTGTATGACGGAGATTCCCCCTTTTATCCCAAGGGGGCACCAGCCCAGTTCTGGTCTGTAGCAGCTATTTTTCTCTTGGAGATGGAAAGGCAGAAAAAAAGAGGAGGCCCCAATACATGAAAGTCCTTATGTTAACCTGGGAGTATCCTCCCTTTATTGTGGGGGGGCTGGGAATGGCCTGTTATGGCCTTTTCAAAGCCCTGGCTGAGATTGGGGTAACCATAAAGATGATCCTGCCCACCAAAGAGGAGGTCTTTTTTGAGATTACAAGACCAGAAGAGGCCGATTTTCCCATAGCCAAAAAAGAAAATGGTAAAAACCTCTCCCCTAAACCCCTCAAGTTCTTTCCTTATCTCTATGTCCTCCCGGAGGAGTCTGTCTATGCCTCCTTAAAGGAATTTATAAAGTACTATCCCTGCCTTGAGGGAACCCCTCAGGGAGGTAATTCTATACCTGATGAGGTCCTAAATCGTCTTGAAGAGATCCTTACTCAGGGAAATTCCCTTCTGTATAAGGTAAAACTCTATACCCAAAATGTCCTGAAACTTGCGGAAAAGATAGACTTTGATCTCATTCATGCCCACGACTGGCTCACCTATCCAGCCGGGCTTTTTTTAAAAAGGGCTATCTCCAAGCCTCTTGTTTCTCATCTGCATGCCACAGAATTTGACCGGGCCTTAGGTTTTGGACACCCCGTTATTCACGAGATTGAGTATCTGGGTCTGCAATACAGTGATATAGCCATTGCCGTTTCAAACTATACTAAGGGTATTGCTGTTGAGCACTACCATGTCCCTCCTGAGAAACTTAGGGTTATTCACAATGCCTTTACCGCAAAGACCGCTATTCCCCAAAAGATAAAGAGATTTAAAGAACCTGTCATTCTCTTTTTGGGAAGATTAACCCCCCAGAAGGGTCCTAAGGTCTTTCTGGAGATAGCAAAAAAGGTTCTGGAGGGGGGTGGAAAGGCCCGTTTTGTGATTGCCGGGGCAGGGGAGATGGAAAGAGAGCTCATGCTTGAAGCAAGCTCCCTCGGGATAGGGACTCACATCATGTTTACGGGATTTTTGACCCGGGAGGAGGTGGAAAGGGCCCTTTCCCTTGCAGATATAGTGGTTATGCCCTCTGTTTCTGAACCCTTTGGAATCGTTGCCCTTGAGGCCATGCACTTTGGATGCGCCCTCATTATCTCCAAACAGTCCGGGGCCTCCGAGGTCATTGAAAATGCCTTTAAGGTTGATTTCTGGGATGTGGATAAAATGGTTGAGATTATCCTGGAACTGCTTTCAAACCCTGCTGAACTCAAGTCCCTTCAGGAAAAAGTAAAAGAGGAGGTAAAGAAATTCACCTGGCTTGAACCTGCCCAGGGGATTAAAAAAATATATACCGAGCTCCTGAGAAATTCTTAATGTTATACATCGTTTTTTATTTTCAGGTTCATCAACCCTTTCGGGTCTCCAAATACTCCTTTTTTGATATTGGGACCTCAAAATCCTATTTTGATGAAGAGTTAAACCGGTATGTCTTTAACAGGGTAGCTGAGAAGTGCTATCTTCCTGCCAATCAGCTCTTTAAGGAGCTCATCCTCAGATCCGAGGGCCGTTTTAAGATCTCCTACAGCCTTACCGGGACCTTCCTTGAACAGGCCAGGACCTATCATCCTCAGGTATTCCATTCCTTCTTGGAGCTTCTCCAAACTGGAGGTGTGGAGTTAATTAACGAGACCTATTACCACTCCTTAGCCAGTATATTTGACCTGGATGAGTTTTTAGAGCAGGTCTCAGAACACTTTGAGCTCATGGAAAGAGAGTTTGGTTATAGACCCAGTGTCTTTCGTAACACCGAGCTTATATATTTTGACAAGCTCTCAGATGTGCTCCTTAACTTTCCTCACATTAAAACCATTCTTATTGAGGGAGCAGACAGAATTCTGATGGGAGACTCCCCTCTTTATCCCAGGCTTTCCTATAATCATGCCCATTTGCTTCTCCTTAAACACTACAAACTCTCTGATGACATAGCCTTCAGGTTTAGTGATCGGGGCTGGCCTGAGTATCCCCTGACAGCCGAAAGGTATGTTCACTGGGTGAGGGACCTTACTCTTTCAGAGAGTGAGGGACGCAATCAATACTTAGGCCTGTTTATGGACTATGAGACCTTTGGGGAGCATCAGTGGAGGGAAAGCGGGATCTTTGAGTTCATCCAGAGGGTTGTTGAGCTTCTCCTTAAAGAGAGGGAGATTGCCTTTCTTTTTCCTTCTGAGGTGCCCTCTACCTTGAATTACAGCCCAAGGGGACTTTCCGTTCCCACGCCTACCTCCTGGGCAGACACCGAAAGGGATCTTTCGGCCTGGCTTTCCAATCCCCTCCAGTGGAATGCCATGAAGACCGTTTTTGAACTCTTGCAGAAAGCCAAAATTCAAGGTAAAAGGGATCTGATTGCTCCCTTGAAGCGCCTTACCACATCGGACCACTTTTATTATATGTGCATAAAATACTTTCAGGATGGAGATGTGCATAAGTATTTTTCACCCTATGATCTGCCTGATAATGCCTATAAGTATTTTATGAATATCCTTGCCGATATAGAAGAAAGATTGGAGGCCTGAAATGGAGTTTAAAAAGTTTTTTGTCTATCCCAGATTTCCTGAAAGCTTGGAGAGGCTTATGACCATCTCTTATAATCTCTGGTTTACCTGGGATTTTGATGCCCTTTCCCTCTTTTACAGGATGGATGCCGAGCTTTTTCGGAAGGTGAAACATAACCCCATCAAGTTTATCCACCTTTTGTCCAAGGAAAAGATTGAGGCCCTCTCTCAGGATAGAAGGTTTTTACTTGACCTTCAGGAGATCTGGGAGCGCTTTGAGGATTATCAGAAAAAGATTCACCCCATGGTGGAGGCCTCAGACCTTACCAAAGGCGATGTTATTGCCTATTTTTCTACGGAATTTGCCCTGCATGAGGCCCTTCCCGTTTATGCAGGTGGTTTAGGGGTTCTGGCTGGAGACATCCTGATGGGAGCTTCAGACCTTGATATCCCCTTAGTGGGAGTAAGTCTCCTTTATAATAGAGGTTACTTCAAACAGGCCTTTGATCCCACAGGCCTTCAAAAGGAGGAGGCCGACAGGTTTGACAAGTTTTTAAATATCCTCCGGGAGGTCAAGGATGAAGCGGGTCAACCCTTAGTGATAGAGCTCAACATCCTTGATAAGACCTATAGAGCCAAGGTCTGGAAGGTGGAGGTTGGCAAAAGGATCTGTCTTTTTCTGGATACGGATATACCTGAAAATCCCCCGGAGGTTAGATCAATCACAGAATACCTCTATCCAGCTGAACCCGAAAAGAGGCTGAAGCAGGAGATCCTTCTGGGTATGGGTGGGTATCAGGCCTTAAGAAAGATGGGGCTTGAGCCCAAGATTTACCACCTGAATGAGGGACATTCTGCCTTTGTCATCCTCTCCCGTTTAAAGGAGCTTATGCAGGAAAAGGGCCTCTCCTATCCTGAGGCCAAGCTTTTTATCCAGGAGACAACGGTTTTTACAACCCATACCCCCATCATTGCCGGAAATGAGCACTTTGATACCAAGCTTGTAGAAAAGTATCTCGGGCCAGAGGTGAGTGCCCTTGGTCTCACCATGGAGGATTTAACTAAGTGTGGCTGTATCCTGGGGGATAGGACCCTCTTCTGGCTTCCTGCTCTGGCAATCAGATATTCCCGGCATGTGAATGCCGTCTCCAGGCTTCATCAGGAGACAACTAAAAAGATGTGGCAGCCCCTTTTTGAGGACTGGCTCTTTGAGGAGGTTCCCATTGACTATGTCACAAATGGGGTGCACTGGAGGTGGTTGAGTGAACCCTTTAACGACCTTTTGAGGGAATATGTAGGGCTTGATTTCAGATTTCTCGGTCCTGATGACCCAGCCTGGGAAGAGATCTTGAATATCCCCGATGAGGAGATCTGGGAGGCCCATAAAAAGAATAAACAGCGCCTCATAAATCTTGTCAATAACCTTTTGGAAGAGGAGTTGATGAGAGGAGACCCCCAGAGGGCATCCCGGAAGTGGAGCCTTCCCTTAAAGAGATTTCACCTCATTGTAGGCTGTGCAAGGCGTGTAACCGGCTATAAGAGAAACAATCTGATCCTCTTTGATAAGGAGAGGCTCCTCAGAATCCTGCAGGATACGGACAAACCGGTGCTTTTCGTCTTTGCCGGTAAGGCCCATCCCAAAGACCTGGAAGGCAAAAAGATGATCCAGGAACTTCTGGATTTCAGAATCAAATATCAGCTTGAAGATAAGTTTGTCTTCATAGAAAACTACGATTTGCACCTGGCAAGATACATCATCTGGGGCTCTGATGTCTGGCTAAATAATCCTTACCGGCCCATGGAGGCAAGTGGCACCTCCGGGATGAAGGCTGCCTTGAACGGGGTTTTGAATTTAAGTGTCCTTGATGGCTGGTGGGCCGAGGGTTATGATGGAACCAATGGTTGGGCTATCTATCCTAAAGAGGGGCTTCCTCCTTATAATTACTTTGAGGCCAACCAGATCTATACTTTACTTGAGGGAGAGGTCAAAAACCTTTATTACCAAAGAGACGAAGAGGGTATCCCCAGAGAATGGGTCCAGCGCATGAAAAGGGCCCTCTATGTGAGCTGTAAAAATTTTTCAATGAACCGGGTCCTGCTTGAGTATCTGCAAAAGTTCTATCAACCTGCCCTTACTCAGTTTAAGACCTTATCATCAGAGAACTTTGCACAGGTAAAAAGACTGGATGCGGAAAGAAGGGTCCTTGAGGAAAACTGGGACAAGATAAGGATCCTCTCTTTTCAAACCAATCTCTCCGGTGAGGCAACCTGGGAAGATACAGAGATAGAAATAAGAGTGGAGGTAGAGCTCCCCAATCTACCCAGAGAGATGATAACAGTTGAGCTTGTCTGCATAAAAGAGATAGGGCTTGAGGAGGAGTTGAGCAAGGAATTTACCTTTGTGCCCCTGGAATTGGAGAGGGAGGAAGAGGGGAAGGCCCTCTATACCCTCAAGTATCACCTCTACGGACATGGACTTAGAAAGGTTGGGGTCAGGGTGGTTCCCAGTAATGAGGTCATACGAAGGGCCTATCCTGAGCTGATTAAATGGTATTAAAGACAAAAATTTAACTTGCCATAAAGGGAAAGAGGCCTTATAATATAGTAAACACCTTTTCAAAGAGGAGGTCTATGGAAAACATAGTTTATGTCTTTTTGGGCCTGACTATACTCTTTGTGCTTATCGTCTTATTTGGAGTTTTAAAGTTAGTCAAGACCTTAAAGAATCTGAATCAAAGCCTTGAGTTATTACCTCCTATCCTTTTGAATATTAAAGGGTCTTCAGAGAGGTTGCAGGACAATCTGGAGGCCTCCCAAAGAGCCCTTGAGAATCTGAATCACCTGCTTTCTGAGTTAAAGATCCTACCCGGGATTGTGGAGGAGATAGGGGCCTCAGTCAAGGACTTTGAGGCCTTTTTAAAGGGACAGATTGAGGTGGTTAAAGATGACTTACATTTTTCCTTGGAGGACCTGAGGGAGATACTTAAGGATTTTAAAGGGGTTAGCCTTGAGGTCCGGGAAAGGACTAAACAGGTAAGCCAGAGCCTTGATCCTGTTATCAAAGGGCTTTCCGAGAGTGCCCAAACCGGGGCCCAGCTTCTTGAAGGTCTTAATACCTCCCTTAAAAAGACCTATATTGAGGTCTCTGCTATAACCACAGGGGTCTCGGAGGTTTTAAAGGGTTTAAGAAGGGTTTTAAAAATTTAGATTCGGAGGTGATATCATGGAAGGAAAGAAATTACCGGTTTGTTTGGCCTTTATAGCCGGTGCTGCGGTTGGGGCCTTAGTAGCCTTACTTTATGCCCCCTCAAGCGGGGCAGAGCTTAGAAGAAAGATCCGAGAAGGGGCTGAGGAGGCCACAGAAAAGGTCAGAGAAAAAGGGGCCTATTTCAAAGAGAGGCTCTCGGAATTCAAGGATACTGCAGAATCTAAGTTTGGTGAACTCAAGGAAAAGGCCAAAGAGGTTATAGACGAAAAAAGGGCCTCCCTTTCGGAGACCTTAGAAAAGGCCAAAGAGGCAGTGAAGGAGAAAAAAGAGGAATTGACAGAAAGGTTTTTCAAGAAGGAAGAGGAAGTTTCTTAGGGCCTTACCAGGAGAACTTTTCCTTCAGGATGGTGAGATAGGATTTGCTGGGAGAACTAACGAGTTTTAAAGGCCTTTTGGCCTTGAAAAAGTGAATAGCACTCTCAGGTTTAATTGAGAGATTGGTCCTTCCATCAAGGAGGAGGTGAACCTCCTCCTCCCCTTCATTTAAGCTTACCTCAAGGTTTGAATCCTCCGGAATCAAAAAGGGCTTGAGATTTATTTTAAAGGAGCAGATCGGGGTTATGAGCATGGCCCTTACCTTAGGATGTACAACCGGTCCTCCAGCCGAGAGATTGTAAGCAGTGGAACCAGTGGGGGTGCTAACTATTAGACCATCACCATAAATCTCAATAAAGTCCTCTCCGTCAATCTTAAGTCCCAGGGTTATGATCCTTCCCATGGGGCCTTTAAGGATAGCCCCTTCATTGAGAAAGACCTCCTCTTTTTCTTCATATCTGGCCTTTAAAAGGGTCCTCTTATCAAAGGTAAGGGCCCCTTCTTTCCATAGACCAAGCACCTGAGGCAATTCCCTTAGCGTCACCTCGGTTAGAAAACCAAACTTTCCCATGTTAACACCGAGAATGGGAAGGTCATATCTGTAGGCATAGGGTACAGCCTTAAGGAGGGTCCCATCTCCTCCCAGCACAAGAATCCCAGAGAGACTCTCGGCATCAATCTTATCTTCCGGTGGGTGAAGGGTTACTTCAAAGGTCCTCAGGGTTTTTATAAATTCCTGGGGAAGGGAAATCCCGCCCTTGCAGAAAAAGAGAAAATTCAGCATATCCCTGAGATTAATCAGGAAGATATCTCTTGTCAAGAGAATCAGGTTCAAAAAACCAAAAAATCTGACGCAAGCTAAAGCTTGCAGCTACCAGAATCAAAAAACAATTTGGGGATATAAACCCCCAAATGGTCAAACCTGGGGGCGAAGTTTAAGAAGATCCTCTAAGGGAAGGGGTGGGGAAAA
>CAYTDX010000006.1:26618-35460 GCA_964436655.1 uncultured Caldimicrobium sp. | reverse complement strand
CGCAGGCTAAAGGTCTTGCGGCTACCAAATCTACGACTCTTGATTTTGAGGTAGCTCTAAGCTTTAGCTTGCCTTTAGACCCATACAGATACTACAAATTCAAAAAATTTGTATTATACTTTTAGCGGAGGTTGATGGGAAAATGAAGGTTCAGGCCCAGAAAAATTTATCCCCTATGGGGGTTTATGCCCTTTATAAAAACATTGACCTTGAAGGGCTCCTCAGAGATTACAGAGAGAAGATCTCTGATTTAAGGGGGTGTCTTTGACCCTGAAGGGCTCAAGAAAAAACTCTCCCTGATAGAGGAGAAGCTTCAAAAAATTCAGGCCTGGGATACCCCTGAATTTAAACACCTCCTTAAAGAGAGGGCTCAGATTTCTCAAAGGCTCTCACTTTACCAGAAAATGGAAGGTCTCTTTCAGGAGTTAGTTGATTGGTATTCCCTTTATAAAGAAGAGGGGTCTCAAGAGGCACTTGAGGCCTTCCTTCAGGAGCTCAAAGGTTTTGAGGATTTTTTCCGTCAAGAAGAGGCAACCCTTCTTCTTTCAGAGGACTACGATCATTCCTCTGCTATTTTAAGCATCCATGCCGGAACAGGTGGGACCGATGCCCAGGACTTTGCAGAGATGCTTCTGCGGATGTATTCTCGCTGGGCTGAAAAAAAGGGCTTCAGGGTTAAAATTGTAGATTATCTGGCTGGTGAAGAGGCAGGCATAAAAAGCGCCGTGCTCCTGATTGAGGGGCAATTTGCTTATGGTCTTTTAAAGGGAGAAAAGGGTATCCACAGACTCATCAGGATCTCACCCTTTGATGCCAACGCCAGACGGCACACCTCCTTTGCCTCAGTGACTGTTATTCCAGAAATTGAGGAGGAGGTTGAGGTTGAGATAAGGCCGGAAGATTTGAAAATTGAAACCATGCGTGCAAGTGGACATGGAGGACAGCATGTCAACAAAACGGAGACAGCGGTCCGCTTAACTCACCTTCCAACAGGTATAGTGATTACCTGTCAGAATGAAAGGAGTCAACACCTGAATAAGGCAACGGCCTTGAAGATCCTTAAGGCCAAACTCTATCAACTGGAAAAACAAAAACTTGAGGAGAAAAAAGAGGCCCTTATTGGTGAAAAAAAGGAAATCGCCTGGGGACACCAGATCAGGACCTATACTCTTCATCCCTACAGAGTGGTTAAAGACCACCGCACCCAGCTTGAGGTTTACAAGGTAGATGAGGTCCTTGACGGGGCTATTGATGATTTTATTCGGGAATTCTTGCTCTGGCAGACCAAGGAGAGATTAAACAAGCCCAAGGAGTTAGACCATGAAAAGAGAAAAAATTAAGGCCTTAGTAATGCTTGAGGATGGAACCCACTTCTGGGGATATTCCTTTACCACAAGGGGTGAAACCTTTGGAGAAATAGTCTTTAATACCGGAATGACAGGCTATCAGGAGATTCTTACTGACCCATCTTATTATGGTCAGATCGTTACCATGACCTATCCCTTGATAGGCAATTACGGAATCAACTCAGAGGATATGGAGAGTGCAAGGATTCAGGTGGCCGGCTTTATAGTGAGGGAATACCAGCCCTTTTACAGCAACTGGAGGGCCGAAAAATCCTTAGGAGAGTGGCTTAGAGAAAATAATATCCTTGCCGTTGAGGGTATAGATACGAGGGCCCTAACCCGGCACCTTAGAAACTTTGGGGCCATGAAAGGGGGTATAACTACCGAAACCCTAAATCCCGCAGAATTTCTTGAAAAGGTGAAGTCAAGTCCAGATTATGTGGGAAGAGACTTAGTGCAGTATGTAACCACAGCCAAACCCTATTTTTACTCTATCCAGGGCTTTGACTTTTCAGCAACTACCTTCAGGGGAGAGGCAAGATATAAAATTGCCATCCTTGACTGCGGGATGAAATACAATCAACCAAGACTTTTTGCTGAGAGAGGGGCGGAGTGTCTAATTTTTCCCGCCCAAACCCCAGCAGAAGAGATACTGAGGCACAATCCTGATGGAATCTTTCTCTCTAATGGCCCAGGTGATCCAGCCCCCCTCAGCTATGTGGTGGAGACTGTCAGAGGGCTCTTGGGCAAAAGGCCCATTTTTGGCATCTGTCTCGGACACCAGATCCTCGGCCAGGCCCTTGGTGCCTCCACCTTTAAACTCAAATTCGGTCATCGGGGAATTAATCACCCCGTATTAAACCTCCTAAACAAAAAGGTGGAGATCACCTCGCAGAACCATGGCTTTTGCGTAAAAATGGAGGAACTCCCTGAGGAGGTCATCCCCACTCATATCAATCTTAATGACGGGACCTCTGAAGGGCTATATCATCCAGAGCTCAAGGCCTTTTCTGTGCAATATCATCCTGAAAATGCCCCTGGTCCTCACGATTCCCTCTATCTCTTTGATGCCTTTATCCGGCTAATTGAAGGACGGAATGAAAATTTATTCTCCTAAGGACCTGCCTCTTCCCTTTGAGGCCGGGATCACCATCGGGGCCTTTGATGGGCTCCATCTCGGACATAAGGCCCTATTCCAGGAAACCTTTAGAATTGCGGAAATTAAAGGATTAACCCCTTTAGTAGTGACCTTCAATCCCCATCCCAGAAGGGTTATCCAGCCCCATCTTGAGTTGAAACTTCTTACCACCCTTGAGGAAAAACTTGAACTTTTAGAAAAAGAGGGCTTCTCGGAGGTGGTTATTCTTCCCTTTACTAAGGCCCTGGCTGAAATAACAGCTGACCTTTTTATTGAGAGGTATCTGGTGGACTATCTCAGGGCCAGATCGGTGGTAATTGGCTTTAACTTTAGATTTGGAAGGGCCCGAGCTGGGGATACCGAACTTTTAAGAAAACTGGGGCAAAAATACGGCTTTCAGGTCACTGAGGTCCCCCCTGTAAAGTTTGGAGATAAAATAGTCTCAAGCACCCTTATCAGGGAGACCCTTAAAAGGGGCGATGTGGAAGGGGCATCTAAGATGCTTGGAAGATATTACTCCCTTACCGGAAAGGTCGTCCGGGGCAGGGGACGGGGGAAAAAGCTTGGGTTCCCTACGGCTAATCTGAGTATATCTTCGGAAAAACTCATTCCAGCCCAGGGCGTTTATGCTGTCTGGGTTTACTTTAATTCTCAAAAAATCCCGGGAGCCATGAATATCGGATATAACCCTACCTTTGAAGAAAAAGAACTCTTTGTTGAGGTCCACCTTCTTGACCTCAACAAAGAGTGGGAGTTATACAATCAAACCTTAAAGGTTGAGTTTGTTAAATTTATAAGGGGAGAAAAGAGGTTTTCCTCCGTTGAGGAACTTATTAATCAAATCTCTCAGGATTGCCAGGTTATTCGGAAGATTCTAACTTAGGCCTTTTTGGATTTTTTTAATTCATTTACAAAGGCATCATAAATATTGATCTTTTTCCCTATTTTCTTAGGGACATCTACACCCCTTTTTCTCAACTCATTTACGATCTTATTGACCTGAAATCTACTTATGCCAAGTTTTTCAGCAATCTGGGTTGCACTCATGAGAGCATAGTTTTCATAAACGAATCTTACATCCTCCAGAGTAACAGCCCTACTTCTCTTTCTCATGGTCGCACCTCCTTATTAAGGTTTTTTCAAAATATACAACTAATTTATTAAATGTCAATAGGGATTTTTTTAAAATTTAAAGAAGCTAAGTCAGAGTATGCTGTCAGATCATACTGAATAGGAGTTATGGTAATATAGCCCTGTTTAAGGGATACCACATCGGTTTCTTCATCTGTTTCTGTGTGTTCTTCTGCTCCTTGCCAGTAATAGATTTTTCCATGGAGATCGAGTCTTTTTTCAAAGAACTCCTTTAATTTGGCTGTAGATTGCCTTACGATTTTGACCCCCTTTATTTGATGAGGATTTAGATGGGGGATGTTTATATTAAGACAAAAGGGCCTCTTCAGAGGAAGATTATTTAGCTCTTTCAAGAGCCTCCCTATAAAATAAGAAGTAAAACAGTAATCAATGTTTTCGTAGGCATCAATTGATACAGCTATACCGTTAATCCCAAGAATCTTGGCCTCTGTGGCAGCCGATACTGTTCCAGAATAAAGGACATTTATACCCACATTGGCCCCGCGATTGATTCCAGAAATTACCAGATCCACAGGTCCAACCAATTCATACAGGGCCAGTTTAACGCAATCAGCCGGGGTGCCTGAGACGGCATACCCCCAGAAATACTTTCCCCTTCTTATCTCTCTTACCCTCAGGGGATAATGGATAGTAATGGCGTGTCCTACCGCACTTCTCTCAACCTCCGGGGCTACAATGTAGACCTCGTGCTCCTCACTCAGGGTAAAATAAAGTCCGCAGAGACCATCGGCATAAATTCCGTCATCATTGGTAAGTAATATCTTCATAGCTAAAAATCCTTAAACCTGGACTTGAAATACAGAAGGCACTGTTTCCTGAATTGACAGTATTCCTTAGGATGTTTACAACCCAGTTCAACAAGCACCCACTCTTTGTATTTTTCACAATATAATTTTTCCTCCTTTTTCTCCTTCCTTTCCATCTTCAGCTCCTGTAACTGGAATTTATTCTAATGTATTCCTCGGTGAGATCACAGGTCAGGATCCAGTAACTCTGTTTCCCCTGTTTAAGCCTGATAATAAGTTCTACCTCTCCTCTGGAGAGTTCTTTTTTCAGGAGGTTCTCATCCCTGACAACCTTTAATTCTTTAATCCAGGGGACTCCGTTGAGGAGCAGTTCAACCTCTTCGGGTTGAAAGGGAAGCCCCGTTTTCCCGAGGGCTGAGAAAATCCTTCCCCAATTTAGATCCTCTCCATAAAAGGCAGTTTTCACAAGGGGGGAGTCTGCAACGGCCCTGGCGAGAACCTCGGCCTCTTCTTTGGTTCTGGTTCCCTTGACAATCACCTTTATTACCTTGGAGGCACCCTCTCCGTCTTTTACAATCATCCTGGCAAGCTCCTCTAAGACCTCTGTAAAGGCTTTGGTAAAGCCTCTCCAATCCTCTATGTGTTTTTTTCCGCTTGCAAGGGCATAGACCGTATCATTGGTGCTTGTATCTCCATCCACGGTTATCCTGTTGAAACTCTCATCTACCCCTTTCTGAAGAAGTCTTTTTAGATCCTCCTTTGAGAGAAGACCATCAGTCAGGATAAAGGCCAACATGGTAGCCATATTTGGGGCTATCATGCCTGCTCCCTTGGCTATGCCAAGGATGGAGACCCCCTCTTTAGTTTTCCGGGAGGACAATTTGGGGAAGGTGTCTGTGGTCATAATCGCCTGGGCAAAGGCAAGATAATTGGATAGGGAAAGGTTATTAATAAGTTCAGGAAGTTTGGGCAGAATCCTTTCCAGAGGCAGTTGCTCTCCAATAACACCGGTGGAAGCAGGAAGGATCTCTTCCTTTTTCAGGGAAAGCATCTGGGAGAGGGAGACTAAAAGCTTTTCAGCCCTTTGAATCCCCTCTGTTCCAGTTGCCGCATTGGCAACCCCACTATTAGCCAAAAGGGCTCTTGTAATGGGGTTTTTAATGTGTCCCTTTCCAAGGATAACCGGGGCAGCTTTGACCGTGTTTTTGGTAAAGACCCCCCAGGATACCCCCTTATCCTGACAGAGGATCAATCCGAGGTCTAAGCGGTCTTTTTTTCTTATACCGCAGGAAACCGCTGAAAACAAAAACCCCTCTGGAATATACATGACTGCCTCCTATCCGTGAGATTTTATAAGCAAAAGCAGTGCAGAGATGAGGAGAAAAACATTTACGAGATAGTAATAAACCCGATTGCTCAGCTTTCCGTATATTTTTTGACCAAGAAGCATCCCAGCAAGAACAAAAGGCAGGCCGATGAGATATATCTTAAAGAGTTCTAAGTTAAGATTCCCCGAAAGGTAATGATTTATGGCGGCATTAAAGGAGGAAAAGGCAAAGATTAACTGCAGGGTGGCTTTAAAGAGATTTTTATCAAAACGCAAGAGGGTAAGATACATAACAATAGGAGGCCCTGGGGTATTCAATAAACCTGCAAGAAAGCCAACGAGAAGGGCAATCATCAGGGCCTTTGGATTTCTAAAGACCTGAGGATCAATTTGGTGGGTAAACTTGATGTCCCGCTGATAGGTGAGCTGATAAATCTCCCAGATAAAAAATATAAAAATAGCCAGAAACAGGATAATCCTTAAGGTGTATTCGGAGGAATGGGTAAACCCCTTTACCCCGAGAAAGACCCCGAGAATTATTACTCCAAAGAAGCTCAAAGGGATCTGAAGGATCCTTTTTTCCCGCAGTATAAAGAGCATAATCAGATTAACGGTAAAGGAAAAAAGACTGAGGAGGGGAACGGCAAATTTGACTCCCTTTAAAAGGGCTATAAGAGGTAAGGCGGTTAAGGCAAAGGCAAATCCAACCAGCCCATGAATGAGGGCTGATAGGAAAAAGAGAAGGGCCAAAAGTAGTGTCGCTGACATGGAGTTAGGAGGATCTGAGGGCTTGATAGGCAGAGGTTATCTCAGAGAGGGTAAAAAAGGCCTTAAGGTCGTATCCCCTCTCTCTTAGGGCCTCTTTTCCTCCCTCTTCTCTATCCACAAGGGTGAGAACTGAGTTGATAATTAATTCCTCCCTCTCGCAGGCCTCAATGGCTTTAAGGAGGGACCCCCCTGTAGTTACTACATCCTCAACCACGGCAACCTTCATGCCCTTCCAGTAGTTTCCCTCAAGCTGTTTGCCCATTCCGTATTTCTTGGGTTCCTTGCGAATCAAAATCCCCTCAAGGCTTCTTTCTTCAACCAAGGCCGAGGATAAAATTCCACAGACAAGGGGATCTGCCCCTATACTCATTCCAGCAATACCCTGAATATCCGTATATCTCAACTCCTCCCAGAAAAGATCACCTATAAGTCTGTAGCAGGCCCCATAAAGGGTGACCTTTCTGCAATCAAGGTAATAGGGGCTCTCTTTACCGCTTGAGAGTCTAAAGGGCCTTTCAGGACTGTACTGGAAGGCCCTATCCAGGATAAAGGGCAGGATTTCATTTTTCAGCCAGAAGATATTAAAGGCCTTAACAAGTTGATGGGGGGAGGTAAAGTCCCCAAGGAATTTTCTGACCTCAAGCTCGGCTATTTCTGGGAAGGGGGCATTATAAGTTAAGAAATTTTTGAGGTGTTGAAAAGATTCCTTGGAGATACTTACAATTTTTATGGCAAAACCTTTCTTCCCGTCAATCCTCACCACTTTTCCTTTCGTAAATATCTTTATAGGTGGATCGGTATCCTTTAATAAAAAGGTCAGAGCGATCTCATCTTTTAGATCAGGGAAGCCCTCTGGATCCTCTATGTAGAGTCCACCAAAACTAATGTCTTTTAGGGTCCCTCTGAAAATACCCCTTGGACAGATAAACTCTACACTTTCTTCAAAGGGGAGACGAAAAAATCTCCTTTTCTCTTGCATATAAACATTTTAAAATTCTTTTTCAAAAAAACAACTCACCGGACCATCTTTTTAAATTTTTTATCAGGGTCTTCTCAATATAGCCCGGGGCAACAAAAACAATTTAATGGGGCAAGAAGCTCACACTGGAAGATGGGGTGCGGGTTTTCCGAAATAATATCCCTGACCATACTCAACTCCAAGTGCCTTTAGACTCTCAATAATCTCCTCGTTTTCAACATATTCAGCTACCATCTTGATATTCAATCTCTTGCAAAGGGCGACCATACTCTCAATTATGGCAAGATCAATCAGGGTCTTATTGGTAAGCCCAACCACAAAATCTCCCTCTATCTTGACAAGGTCAATCATAAAATGCTTAATATACTGAAAGGAAGAAAAACCCGACCCAAAATCGTCAATGCAAAACTTAAACCCATAATCTTGTAGATTCCTTATAAATTTCTCAAGGAGTCTAAGGTTTTTAACGGTCTCCCTTTCGGTAAGCTCAAAAATAATCCTTTCAGGAGGAAAGCTGTATTTCTCAACAAGTTCTCTGATATTGCTTAAAAATTCGGGTATGATTAGGGCCTTGGGACTGAGATTAAAGAAAAAACAGCCCTGATAACCGGTCTTTTGGGCTAATTCTAAGGCCTTTTCCATGTTAATAAAGTCCATCTCCATAATTAGCCCTATGGCCTCGGCAATTCCGATAAATCTCTGGGCAGGAATAATTTCCTCACCCATCTCAAGTCTCATAAGAACCTCACATCCAAAGATCTCTCCTGTTTGAAGGTCATAAATAGGCTGAAAATAAGGCATAATCCTCTTCTTTTCTACTGCCTCCTTTACAAGAAGGGTTGTCTCTGTAATCTCCCGTTGATAACCAAGGATCTCCTCTGTGGTGGGGTAAATGATCTTATTTTTGCCCTCTCTTTTGACCTTATACATCAGGGTATCAGCCAGGACAAAAAGGTCCTTACTGGATTCTCCGTGATCTGGAGAGATGGCTATTCCGATGGAACAGGTGGATGAGGCGAACTTTCCGTCGGGGGCAGGCATCTTGAAGTTTTGTAAGGCCTCTTTAATTCTCTCAGCTATCGATACCGCCTGAGTAAGATCGCACATGGGAAGAACCATGGCAAATTCATCTCCTCCATACCTTGAGAGGATATCTCCTTTTCTTTTACACTTTTCAAGGATCCTGGCCACCTCAATTAAAAATTTATCTCCAAAGGCGTGTCCCCAGGTGTCATTAATTAACTTAAAATTGTCTAAATCCAGAATGAGAAGGGCAAATTTATAGTTATATCTTTTGGCCCTTTCCACCTCGTATTCCAGAAGCTCCCAAAAGACTCTCTGATTATAAAGCTGGGTCAAGGGGTCACGGGTGGCATAAAATTCAAG